>CAZUVM010000030.1:0-6675 GCA_964623885.1 uncultured Verrucomicrobiota bacterium | reverse complement strand
TGGCTGGCTAGGCGCGACGAGGGAGCATAGCCCTGCGCTCTGTGACCGAGGAGCAACAACGCTAGCCACCCGCCAGAACTCAGCCCTGCGGGTTGCCCTTCTTTGGGGCTGGGGCCGCGTTGCTCGTCGGTCACAGATCCTCGCGTCTTGCCCCAGCCCCAAATTTGACGCAACGCACCCTTTCCCTATTTATGAGATGGGTTCTAGTGTGTTCGCGACTGTGCAATGTTCCATCGTTGTTCTCCACGTTTATAAGTTGAAAAACTCACACGCCGTTCCACTGTTACTTTTTGCTGAACCTTCTGTATTCGAGATGCTTAGCCCGTCTCGCAATGTCTTGGCACGGTTCCCGCGTTGGTCCTAATCAAGAATGATTTCAGGAACCAAATAAATGAAAGGACCAGCCAAGTTATGTTTCTCTTCACTGTAACAATTGTGGTTCTGAGCGTCCTTTACGGCCTGGCCTGGCATGACGAACCCGCTCGCCGGCCGACGGCCGTGCAACGTAATCACTGGAGGCAAGGTTCAAAATGAACGAGATGAGTCAATTCCTGACCAGTTACGGCGGGCCGATACTGTTCCTTGTTGTTTTTGTGGAGGAGGCTGGCCTGCCGTTGCCGGCGGCGCCTTGGCTGCTTGCTGCTGGAGCTCTTTCAGCGATTGGCAAGCTAAGCCCGATCATGGTCATTGGAGTTATTGTGCTGGCTGCCACTCTCGCGGATTCGATTTGGTTTTATATCGGCCGCCGTGCAGGGCAGCGAGTCTTGCGCTTGTTTTGTCGCTTATCCCTGTCGCGTAACACATGCGTTGGGAGCTCCAAGGACTTATTTGCCCGCCATGGCTTTCAAGCGATCCTTGCGGCGAAGTTCCTGCCCGGCCTGGGGACCGTTATGCCACCGCTTGCTGGCGCTCTCGGCATGAGCCCCGCGCGGTTCGTGCTTTTCGATGGCATTGGCTCGCTGATTTACGGCACGTCCTACGTTGCCGCAGGTTTTCTCTTTCACAATCAATTAAACCAGGCCTTGGCCGTGCTCAGCCGACTTGGATTCAGCGCACTGCTCCTGCTGACAGGTCTCATCGCGGCTTATATCACATTCAAATATGTTCGGCGTCGCAAAGCTACCTCCGTGTCGATGCAAGGTAATACGAGTAGCAAAGCGCCAATCGAATCCGCGCACCCCTTGACTGTGCCTGCGGTTGCCTTCAACACCTTGGCCGGTTTGCCTCCAGTCGGCGTGAACACTCTGGCGAATATCTCGCTTACCATGAAGACGAGTTCCGCCGCATCAGCCGTGACGTCCAGCAATGTCACTTCGCTAGCCACCCATCCCATGTGATCTATGAAAGGGTTCTTACCGGATCAGACTCGGCTCAGTCAGGTGCATCTGCGGACGACCAGCATCAGTTCGATGCTTGAGTTTTATGCCGGCGTGCTCGGGCTGAAGCCGTCGCAGGTGTCAATTTCCCAAAGCGTCCTCTCAGCCATGCCTGAGAGCCCGGGTTTGATCGTGCTGAGCGAGGATAGTAACGCCGCACCACGCCCGCCTCGCTCGACTGGCCTCTATCACTTTGCCCTCCGTTTCCCCACCCGAAATGACCTTGCTCGTGGGTATCGCCGCCTTATTGATGCGGGTTATCCAATTGATGGCGCCTCGGATCACGGCGTCAGCGAAGCGATTTACCTCGCCGATCCAGACGGCAATGGCGTCGAGCTGTACGCCGATCGACCCCGCTCGCAATGGCAATGGCGCAATAACCAGGTGTTAATGCGCACATCGCCGCTTGATGTGGAGAACCTTCTCTCTTCCAGCCCCGCCGAGTCGGTATCAAATAATTTACCCGCCGGGGTAGAGCTCGGCCACATCCACCTTGACGTTGCCGATCTGCCGATCGCCGAGCAGTTTTACAGCGACTTTCTTGGCCTGGCGATCACGCAACGTTCCTACCCGGGCGCGCTTTTTTTCGCTGCCGCCAATTACCATCATCACGTGGCTGTCAATACATGGTCCGGCGAAACCGCTCCTCCCACTAACAGCGTCGGATTGATCTCTTATCGTTTCGAAGTCCCGATCCCCGAAATCCTCTATTGTTTGCGTCATCGCGCCCCAGTCCTGCATTACGCAACGCGGCTGCTATCGCCTCAGGAAGACCGTCCCATCCTCCAAATTCGTGACCCAAACGGAAGCTGCGTCGAGGTGCAAGCCTCCGCGAATGCGATCGCTGCTGGATCTTACGACATCCCCGGCAGGTGTTCACCCCATACGGTTCCGGAGCCTGACCTCGTACGATCTGACGGTTAAGTCTGCAGGCCTTTCAGAATCCGACGGCGGCGCCCCCCCAATCGCAGAGGTACGCAAGGATTTGGGTCGAAGATAACGGCATCGGCATTCCGCGAAACGCCCAGGGTCGCTTGTTCGGACTCTTTCAGAAGCTGGATCGCACGCACGAAGGCACTGGAATCGGACTTGCCATCGTGCGTAAGGTGGCCGAGCGCATGGGCGGCAAAGTCGGGGCCGAGTCAGAAGCGGGGAAGGGGAGCCGCTTCTGGGTGGAGCTGCCCCTGGCGGAGTAAAGGACCTCATTGAGCATTGAGAATCGAGCATTTTTTATTTTTCATTGGGGACTGTGAGCGCTTGGGAAATTATTAAGCGGTATAAAAAGTATGTAGCGAAATAACGCATTTCATCGCGTTAGCGATGAAATGAATTAGTGGACTTCAGTCTGACTTAAGTCCTTGTCATTACCCACATTTTCGACAGCTTCTGTATTCGGAGCAGATCAAGGAATGACCCTGGGTTCATGACGCCGTTGGCGTCGCGATCCCGCTCGTGGCTGTTCCAAGGAGTATCTTTCGCGTCCGGCAGGCTAACTGATGCGAATCTTTTTAAGATGTGGGTAATGACAAGGACTTCAGTCCACGGAACGTACTACACAATGGGCCTTCCATCCAGATGCGGTGCTTCCGGCGAACGCAGTGCATCGCTCATCGCCCCTGCGGCGATTACCACAAACGCCAGGACGACATTGTTCGCCAAAAATGCGCCGGTCGAAAATCCAAGTATAAAGGGTGAGATAAACACCCATGCGCCAAGTGGCACAACCAGTCCCTCGAACGCTTCGTCGCCCCACGTACCGGCCAGCGCCACCAGGATGAGCGCGATTCCCACGGCGACGTTGCTCCACCTGCCGGCAACATTTCGGAATCCCAGGACAAAAGGCGAAAGCGCCACCCAGATTCCAAGAACGATATTTGCCAATTCAGCTCCCATTACCGGGCGTCTGCTAGTCAGTGAATTCATGCCATTCCTTTCTCTAGCTATTAAAATCGCCCAACTTTTTCGGTTTTCAACCCTTATCACTAAACGTTTCCATGCAGAAGGAAGAAACACGAAATACACAGCGCAGCGAAGCAGCAACCGAGGAGCCGGAGCGCGGACAGTCTTGTCCGCAGCAAGCTCGACATCGAATGTCGTTGCGGACAAGACTGTCCGCGCTCCATGCCAGGGCCAACCGCGGCAGCCGAGTTGTCGGGGTGGCATTTGGCAACGCTGTCTCGTTCGAAAGCTATGGTACTATCAGCGTGCGGTCGGCCTCGGCGGCCGAGCGTAAACGCATTTTGATCGAGGAAATTGGCATCGGCGAAGAACTCGTGTCCCAGTTGCCCGAAGACATCCCCACACCGCCGCCTCCCGGGTCCCGCAAGGCACAATCCCTCCACGCGCCAGAAGTGCGCTCAATTAGTCGCGCATACAAGGCGTTTTCGCCCTGATTGCTGCTTTGCGGACTTGCCCAACGCCCTGACCATCGGTACAGTTCCTGCCCGGTTGCCAGAGTAGCTCAGGGGTAGAGCAGAGGACTCATAAGCCTTTGGTCGGGGGTTCAATTCCCTCCTCTGGCACCAACAAAAAACCGATGAAAACCCCCGCAAATAGGCCATTAAACCGCTTTTCCCCACTGATTTAGCAATTGGCAGGAATCCTGCCGAATATGGGCTAATAGGGCGTTTTGGGCAACTTTGGGCAACTGATTACAAAGTGGCTTCTTTGCGTTTCTAAGCTCTCAGCACAAGCATCACCCACCTATGACCGAAGCTGAGCAAACCCGGCTACCCGAATCGCTTTTCAAATATGTAAAACAAAAGAGGATCGATATCCTGAGAGATCAAGAGATTTGCTTCTCACCGCCATCCAGCTTTAACGACCCCTTTGATCTCAGTCCGGCCATCTTGCTGCCCAGCGATGCGGAGTGGAGCCAGTTTTTGGAGCGCGGGGAAAAGGATGAGGGAGAAAAGGATTTTTTGAGGAACATCCCAAAAACCCATCGACAATGGTTCATCGAACAGGCGAGGGAAAAACTGACAAGACGAATTAACGCCGCGTTCGGAGTGCTTTCTCTGACCGAGCACAAAAACAATCTGACGATGTGGGCCCATTATGCCGAGGAGCACAAAGGAATGGTCATCGAATTTGATCCAAGTCTCCTCTCACCGTTGGCCGGGACACTGCCCTACGAGGTGACGCTCGAAACAATAACCCACGTTACGTATTCAGATGATCGTCCCCGGGTCAAATTGACGGAGCAAGTTACTAATCCGGCAATTTTCGTGACTAAAAGCCGTGATTGGGAGAAAGAAGGCGAGTGGCGAGCAATTCGTAAACTGAGCGATCTTCGCAAGAAGCCGAATGATAATGGGTCAGGATTCGCGTACATGCTGAAGCTTTCGCCAAAGGCCATAAAGAACGTTGTGATTGGGTGTCGGATGGGGCTGAAGGAAAGACAAGAAGTATTTGAGGTGGTTTCGTCGCTGAAGGGTGTAAATATTCAGGTCGCGATGCAAGACCCCGAGAGGTTTGTCCTTAATTACGTCAATTGGGACGACGTTCCGCGCAGCGCGGTGCCACCCCTCGATTCCATTTTGGACGCTGTGTATGGAGACAAACCACCTGTCAACTTTCCCGCTTGACCGCGCCTACTGTTGGCCTCTCGTCCTCGCCGTCAAAATGGCTGCACCCCTTCCCGCATGACGCACCCCCGTAGTTGTCGAATTCCCTTCTGATGCTACAGTCCTGCCTTCCAAGCCCGGGGCGCGTCATGGACATCAGAAGTGCGGCGACAACCAGTGCGCTCCTTTTCAGCGCCCTTGCGGCGGTGGCCGCGACGAATGCGACCGACTCCACTTTCGGAGCGGGCGCTACTTCTCCCTCCGAGTCGGCGCCGGCAGCCGTGACCAATCAGCTCGAAGTGACGCCCGAGCAATTCTGGAATTGGCACGTTCAAAACACCGATATTGTCCAGGGTTACCCCGGTTTCCCGGCAAAGTATTCCGGCCCGAACAGCCTTCACAGCGGCGGCGAGGTCAGAGAAACCATCTCGGTGGACCTTTACGCCGGCGTGCGCTTGTGGCAGGGCGCGGAAGCGCATATTGACGGACTGATGTGGCAGGGCTTCGGGTTGAGCAAAACGCTCGGAGTTGATGCTTTTCCCAACGGCGAAGCTTTTCGCCTGGGCACAGACGTGCCGAACTACAATATTTCCCGCTTGTTTATCCGCCAAACGTTCAATCTTGGCGGGGAGCAGGAAACGGTTGAGGACGACGCCCTGCATCTGGCAGGAAAACAGGATATTTCGCGCCTGACGCTCACGCTGGGCAAAATGAGCGCGAAAGATATTTTCGACAACAACGCCTACGCCAATGACCCGCGCACTCAGTTTCTTAATTGGGCGCTAATGGCGAATGAGGCCTGGGATTACCCTGCCGACAGCATCGGATTCATCACTGGTTTCGCCGCCGAACTGAACCAGCCGAATTGGGCGTTGCGCTATGGGTTCTTCCAGATGCCGCGGGTCTCAAACGGCACGGCCATCGACTCCCATTATCTCGACGCCTGGGGCATGGTCACGGAATTCGAGCGGCGCATTACCCTGGCGGACCATCCCGGAGCCGTGCGGTTGCTAGCTTTCCTCAACCGTGCCCACATGGGCAGCTACGAAGATTCCGTCGACAGTTCCCTTCGCCCAGCCGATATCGAGGCCACTCGCGACTACCGCTTTAAATACGGCTTCGGGTTAAACGTGGAACAGGAGATTGCTCGCAATATCGGTCTGTTCGCCCGGCTCGGTTGGAGCGATGGACACACTGAAGCCTGGGTTTTTTCCGATGTCGACCGCACCGCCACGGCCGGGATCAGCGTTAAAGGCGCCGCCTGGGGTCGCGCCAACGACACTTTCGGCCTGGCCGGGGTCCTCAACGGCATCACCGGCGTTCACCAGCGATTTTTCGAAGCCGGCGGTCTCGGCATCCTGGCCGGCGACGGTGACCTTACGTACTCCTGGGAGAAGATCATGGAGGTTTACTACGACTTCCAAATCTGGAAGGGAATCCACCCCGCGCTCGATTATCAATTCGTTAGCGACCCTGCCTTTAACCAGGACCGCGGCCCCGTCTCCATCTTCGGCGCCCGCTTCCACCTGGAATTTTGAGCGTTCGTAGCCTATATTGTTTAACATTGAGGATTATTCCAATGTTAGGCAGATGAGGAACAGTCGCCCCGAAGCACGCGTACGCGATCGCCGTTTATGGCCAAAGGCCGGGTTTTCGCTCGCGCTCGCCTTGTTCAGTTTCGCGCGTGTTATCCTCGGCGCACCCTCAACATCCACCACCTCAAACGCCCCGGC
>CAZUVM010000029.1:0-29055 GCA_964623885.1 uncultured Verrucomicrobiota bacterium | reverse complement strand
GATAAACACGTGCTGCCGCTGTAGGACCGTGACCGAAAGAGCTCCATAAAGATAGCCTCCTCTCTCTAACCCTCTCCTCCCAAACGAGGAGAGGGAATTCCGCCGTTCCGCAACGAGGCGTTACTAAGGGCCAACTCGCATCAACCGTAGCGCCGCAATAACACGTAAACCAGTACCATGACCGCTATACAAATCAGCGACATGGCCAGGATCGATCCGGCGAAGTAAGACGCCACGATCATGGCCACACCACCAGCCATCGGAAAACCAGATCGCTGCTTCTTGCCGTAAATAAAATAGCCCACACCGATCGATCCCCACACCAGCGAGGCGAAAAGGAAACTCGTGTTGAGCATAGCCATATCTGAGCCGTTATTCGACCGCATCACAAGTTCGTATTGCGAGTGCTGTTCATTTTCAAACGGCCGTTTTTATTGCTTACTGCCACGAGGAATAGACAAGCGAATTTAATGGACTTCCCGACAGGAATGTTTCATTGAATCCACATGCAAAAATCCACCCAACCGCTATTCAAAGAGGTCGCATTCGTTGCCTACCCGGTGAAAGACGTGAAGGTCTCGCGCGCTTTCTACGAAGGCCCGCTCAGGCTTAAGGTCACCGCGAATTGGGAGGACCAGTGGGTCGAATATAACATTGGCGCCGGAACGCTCGCTATCGTCATTGCGGACGACCAACACAAGCCCGGCGTTCACGGCCCAAGCATAGGACTGGAAGTCTCGGACTTCGATATGGTCATCGAACATCTCAAAAAGCAATCGGTTTCGATTAAGTCAGGTCCTTTTGATTCACCGGTCTGCCGTGGGTGCATCATTTCGGATCCCGACGGCAACGAGATCATCGTGCACGCGAAGAAAGGCTGAAGATCTCCGCCCACGCTTAAATCAAAAGTTTGGCTTTATATCGCAATTCAGAATATAAAATCCCATTGTGCGCTCGCGCGCCTTCACATTGATTGAACTGCTTGCGGTGATTGCCATCATCGCTATTCTTGCCGCACTACTGCTCCCAGTTCTGTCCCAGGCCAAAGGCAAAGGCCAGGCCACCGCCTGCGCCAACAACCTGCGCCAGTTCCAACTGGCGTGGCTGGTTTATTGCGACGACAACGACGGCTGCCTCATCAACAATTCCAGCACCGCTGATACGCGCACCTACCGGCAGAGCTGGGTGAACAACATTCAAGACTGGGGTACCAGCGTGGAAAATACCAACTCCACTTACGTCCTCAGCGGCAAGCTGGCGCCATACGTGAACAACAACCTCACCGTTTATAAATGTCCGTGCGACCTGTCGCAGGCTCAAAACGGACCGCGCCTGCGGAGTTTTTCGATGAATTCACTGGTAGGCGATCCGCTGCACTATCCAAACCGGTTCAATCCCAGCTGGGTGCAGTTCATGAAAATGAGCCAGTTCCCGGCGCCGGCCAATTTCTACGTCTTCATCGAGGAACATCCTGACACGATCAACGACGGCTATTTCATGAATCGTTGGGATGCGATCCAATGGGGCAACCTGCCCGCCTCATTCCACAATGGCTGCGCCAACATCACCTGGGCCGACGGCCACCTCGAGCGCCATCGCTGGCTGCCCAACACCATCCGCCCGCCCGCCCGCGGCGCTGTGGGGGGCGGCTTCATCCCGACGCCACTCACTGATTACGTTTGGCTCCGCGACCGGACGAGCATCAGAGTCAATTGAGCCTCAACGAAGGCCAAAGTTGATTACCCTCGAGACTCCTGCGGGCCAAAGAGGACTCATGCTTGCTTCTTAGACTTGGTAGATTGCCATTGCGCGCAGGCCTTTTTATTTCCTGCGCATCAGGATCGACCAGGCGAGCGGACTAAAATCAGGCTTGTTCGTCGAAAACCTCAACTCGCGGAGCTCCACAATATCAAACAGCTTGCCAAGCTCAGTTCTGATCTCCTGCTCTGTCACGATGGGCGGCCCATTCTCTATCCTTGTTTCTTTTGCGTTGCCGGCCAGGCATAAATATGCGCTGCCGCGCCGCGTCACACGCTCGAGCATGTCTTGAAACTTCTTCAGGTCTGCCATCCGCAAGCCGTGATAGACGCCCCGGTCGAACAGAACGTCATAAGGTCCGCCTAAATCATCGGTGAGCACATCGGCCACACGAAAGTCAACTTTCACGTTAGCACTGGCGGCTTTTTCGCGCGCGCTACGAACAGCCTGTTCGACAAGGTCCACCGCCGTCACCTGAAAACCGCGCCGGGCCAGCTCAATGGCGTTGGTGCCCGTGCCGCAACTGATCTCCAGGGCAGTCCGACCGGTCAACTTTGCCGCATCCAAATCCCTGAGCAACTCCTCGCTCGGCTTGCCTGAATCCCATGGAATATTGCCCTGGGCATAGCTTTGCACAAAATCGATATCTTTCGGCATAGGCCAGGAACATCGCGCCGCCCCAGGTTCCGTCAAGGGGAGTAATTGAGTTTTTCGCGCACACGTTAAATGATTCAAACTGAACGTTTGATGACAATCAGCAGCGGAAGTAACAACGCGCCGGGTCTTGACGTGAGTATCTTAGATAAGCGAATATAAGACGTTTAATTATCTTATGCTTGCGCGTCGGCACTTTTTCGCCCGGTTGAAGTTCCGGTCGACGGTGCGCGCCGGAGCACCCGTGCTGCTGGCCATGAGTTGTGTGGCAGGGGCGTTGGCAGCGACTCACGGACCGGAGGTGGATTTCAACCGTGATGTCCGGCCGATCCTCAGCGAGAACTGCTTCAAATGTCACGGTCCCGGGGAGGAGGAACGCAAGGCAAAGCTGCGCCTGGATCTCCGCGAGGCGGCCATCAAGCCCGCCAAATCCGGAAATGTAGCGATTGTCCCGGGTGATGTGGAAAAGAGCGAACTAGTGGCGCGCATCACGGCCAAAGATCCGGACGACCGGATGCCGCCACTCAAGACCGGCAAGACGCTAAGCCCAGCGCAAATCGAAGTGCTGCGCCGGTGGGTCGCGCGAGGTGCTCCTTACGCAATTCATTGGGCCTATGTGAAGCCGCAACGGCCACGCTTGCCTTCGGTGCGGCATAAGCGCTGGCCGCGCAATCCCATTGACAATTTCATTCTGGCCAGGCTCGAGCGCGAAGGGATGGCTACGTCCGCCCCGGCCGACAAGCCCACGCTCATTCGGCGCGTCTCGCTGGATCTGACCGGGCTGTCGCCCACCATCGCCGAGGTCGATCAATTCATTCAGGACAAGAGCCCTGACGCGTACGAGCGGCTCGTCGACCGGTTGCTCAGCAAGCCCGCGTTTGGCGAGCATTGGGCCCGCATGTGGCTGGACCTCGCGCGTTACGCCGACTCCGCCGGCTACGCCGACGACCCCCCGCGCACGATTTGGGCTTTCCGCGATTATGTGATCAAATCGTTTAACGCCAACAAACCGTTTGATCGCTTCACGATCGAACAGATTGCCGGCGACCTCCTGGATGACGCCGATGACGAAACGAAGATCGCCACCGCCTTTCATCGCAATACCATGACGAACAATGAAGGCGGCACCAGCGATGAGGAGTTCAGGAACGCAGCCGTAGTCGACCGCGTAAACACCACCATATCGGTCTGGATGGGAACGACGATGGCGTGCGCTCAATGCCACACGCACAAATACGACCCGTTCACCCAAACCGAATACTTCCGCTTCTTCGCGTTCTTTAACAACACCGAGGACGCCGATCGCCAGGATGAAGCGCCGGTGCTGGACTTCTCTTCGCCGGCCGAGAAAAAGCAGCGCGAACTGCTTCAAGCGGACATAGCCAAAATCGAGGCGCGTCTGGCCGCCTCGACCAACCAACCTTCGGGCAGCGGGGCAAAAACCGAAGAACCGACTGCGACGTCGAAGGCTGAAGACTCGGCACAGACCAAGGCGGATTCGAAGGCCGAGCACGCTGAGCTAAAGAAACTCAAGAAGGAGCTGGCGGCGATGGAGGTCGAGACCGTCCCCGTCATGCGTGAATTGATAGGCCATAAACGGCGAAAGACTTACGTCGAGTTCCGCGGCAACTACCTGGCTTTGGGTGATGAAGTGACACCCGCGGTGCCTGCGGTGCTGCATCCTTTGCCCCCGGGCGCGCCGTTGGATCGCTTGTCCGTCGCCCGCTGGCTTATGGATGAAAGCAATCCGCTGACATCCCGCGTGATTGCCAACCGCTTTTGGGAGCAGATCTTCGGCATCGGCATCGTGCGCACGTGCGAAGACTTCGGCACGCAGGGTGACCGGCCGACGCATCCGGAGCTGTTGGATTGGTTGGCTACCGAATTGGTCGCGCAACACTGGGATATCAAAAAGTACCTGAAGTTGCTGGTGACCTCGGCCACGTATTGCCAATCCTCGGTCGTGACTCCCAAGCTGCAGTCGAGAGATCCCGATAATCTGCTGCTGGCTCGCGGTCCGCGATTTCGCGCGCCAGCCGAGGTGATTCGGGACCAGGCGCTAACCGTCAGCGGTTTGCTGAGCCCGAAGATGTATGGGCCGCCGGTGCGCCCGCCGCAGGCGTCGCTGGGTTTGAGTGCGGCTTTCGGTGGTTCGCTGGATTGGAAGACTAGCGCGGGAGAAGATCGCTATCGGCGCGCAATCTATACGGAATGGCGACGCACGAATCCGTATGCCTCGATGGCCACGTTCGATGCGCCGAGCCGTGAGGTCTGCGCATTACGGCGGCCGCGCAGCAACACGCCGCTGCAGGCGCTGGTCAGTTTGAACGACCCTGTTTATGTGGAGGCGGCCCAGGCTTTGGGAGAACGAATGGCCAAGGCGCCCGGCTCGGATACCGAGCGGTTGACTTACGGTTTTCGGCTTTGCCTGGCCCGCGCGCCTCGCCCGGACGAGCTCAGCCGCTTATTTGCTTTTTATCGGGACACCAAAGCCGATTACGCCGCAAAACCTGAACTCGCAGGAAAGATGATTACGCCGGCGCAAGGCTCTTTGCTGTCGACACCGGCAGGCGAGCCCAGCGAATTGGCCGCGTGGGCAGCGGTGGGCAACGTGCTGCTGAACCTGGATGAGATGTTGATGAAACCTTGAACCGTTTCGCATGCACTTCACCCGACCCCTCACCCCAACCCTCTCCCCATCGGATGGGGAGAGGGCTGGGGTGAGGGGTAACTTCAATTTCGGTTAATCGCGACGCCCCATGAATCCACAATTCGAAAACCTCCAGCACCTGACGCGGCGCAGCTTTCTTGAATCCGCCGGCCGATTCAGCCTGGGCGCTATCGCGCTTGCCAGCCTTTGTGGTGGAGGACAAGACGCGGCCGCAGCGACCGTCTTAAACCCATTGGCGCCGAAAAAGCCGCATTTCCAACCGAAGGTCAAAAGGGTTGTTTATCTTCACATGTCCGGAGGGCCGCCGCATCTGGACCTGTTTGATTACAAACCCGAGCTGGTGAAATGGAACGATAAGCCGTGCCCGGACGAATTCCTCAAAGGCAGGCGGTTCGCCTTCACCTCCGGCGTGCCTAAACTCATGGGCACTCCGCGAAAATTCGCCCAATACGGCAAAGGGGGCATGTGGATGTCCGACGCCATACCCAACCTGCAATCGGTCGCCGATGAACTATGCCTGATCAAGTCGCTGAATACCGATCAGTTCAACCACACGCCCGCCGAACTGCTGCTATTTACCGGATCGCCGCGCGCGGGTCGGCCGTCGATGGGTTCGTGGGTGACTTACGGGCTGGGCACTGAAAACGAGAACCTGCCGGGATTCGTCGTGCTGATCTCCAGTGGAGTCCAGCCCAGTGCCGGACCTGCCGCTTGGGGCAGCGGCTTTCTGCCTTCGGTATTCCAAGGCGTCCAATGCCGGTCCAAAGGCGACCCGGTGCTTTGTGTCTCGGATCCACCCGGCATGGATCGCGACCTGCGCCGGCGTACGCTCGATGCGTTGCGCGACCTCAACCAGATCCAAGAACAGCGGCTGGGCCATCCCGAGACAGCCACGCGCATCGCCCAATACGAACTGGCGTACCGGATGCAGATCGCGGTGCCCGAAGTGATGGACATCAGCCGGGAATCGGCTCAGACCCTGGCCGAATATGGTGCAAGCCCGGGTGAATCCAGTTTCGCCAATAATTGCCTTCTCGCCCGGCGGCTACTCGAGAAAGGCGTTCGTTTTGTTCAACTCTTCGATTGGGGCTGGGATTTCCACGGCACTAACGAGGGTGAAGATATCCGGGACGGGCTTACCAAAAAATGTGCGCGCATGGATCGACCGGTGGCCGCCCTGATCCGGGACCTGCGGCGCAGCGGATTGCTGGACGACACGCTGGTGGTTTGGGGCGGTGAGTTTGGACGAACTCCTTTCCGGGAAGGCCGCACCGCTGCCAGCAAAATCCTCGGACGCGACCATTATCCGGATTGCTTCACGGTGTTCCTGGCCGGCGGTGGTGTGCGAAAGGGAATCGTTTACGGTGAGACTGATGAGTTGGGTTTCTCCGTTACGAAAGACAAGGTGCACGTCAACGACCTTCAGGCCACGATCCTGCAGTTGCTGGGATTCAACCACGAGAAACTGACTTACCGCTTCCAGGGCCGGGACTTCAGGCTTACAGATGTTTCAGGCCAGGTCGTTACGGACATACTGGCCTGAAGCGCGGGTCTTGAATAACTCCCGCGGGGTATTCATTAGTCAAAACTGGGATACACTGCTCATTGTGGCTTGCGCCCCCAGGTCCAATGATGGGTGGCAATGCAAACACCGCCGCTCTCGCCCGGCTCCGTCGCACCAGCGCGCGGTTGTCGGCCGATACTAGCACAGAATGCGGCAACAATCGGTCTAGTCAGTTTTTTCCTTGCGGTTTGGTCGGGTCCTTCTGCCCCAGCTGCGATTCCGGCGGCGGCGGATATTCAGACGCCGCAAATCGGCAATCACGCGCTGCATATTCTCTCCCCTACCTTGCTGGAGCTGTTCCGGGTGAACACGAAAGATCCCGACCCAGCCGTCGTGGATAGTTGGGATTGGGTAAACGACCAGCAGCTCTTTGTTTCACCTGATTTCTCGAGCGTTCGCGTTCTGGTTAATGGCCGGGCATATCTTCCCACCAGCTTCGGATTCAAGCGGCGTCCGGTTTACGCGCCGTTGTTGTATTGGGACTTGCGCATCGGCAATCAGCTTTACATCGAACTGACCAATGGGATCCCGGACGGAGCCTCGGTGCAGGTCACGAATGATGGCAGCCTTTGGCCCACGAACCTGATCTTTGCCGCGGGCGCCGACCCGCTCCGCTACAGCCCGGCGATCCACGTCAACCAGGAAGGCTACCTGCCGGCTTACCCGAAAAAGGCAATCATTGGCTATTATCTGGGTGACCTGGGCGAAATGAACTTTCCCACCAACCGGTTCTCTGTGATCAACACGCAAACCGGAGCCACGGTGTACCAGGGCAGCCTCACATTGCGGCAGGACGTGGGTTATCTCTATACACCCACGCCATATCAGAACGTTTACGAAGCCGATTTCAGCAGTGTCACCGCCCCGGGCGAGTACCGCGTCGCAGTACCGGGGTTGGGTTGCTCGATGCCGTTTCGCGTTGATGAAGGTGTGGCGATGGCTTTCGCGCGGACCTACGCGCTGGGCATGTACGAGCAACGGAGCGGTTGCGCAGTGGTCCTGCCGTTCACTCGTTTCACCCATGATATCGATCATACCGCGCCCGCGAGTGTCCCCACCAACGATTCGGCGCCCTTCGCGTTCACCTGGCAAACCGTGTCGAGTTATGCTACTGACACAAATTCAGATAACTCGCCGCAAATCGCGCCCATTCTCACCAACTACCAGGCGCAACTCTTTCCGTTTGTTAACCAGGGAACGGTCTCGGTAGCCGGCGGCCACTTCGAGGCCGGCGATTACAACCGCGTCACCTGGAATGGCGCGCAGCTCGTGCATACCCTGGTGTTTGCGGTGGACTCACTGCCTGGCGTAGCGGCGCTGGATAACCTGGGCTTGCCCGAGAGCGGCGACGGAATCAGCGACGCGTTGCAGGAAGCCAAATGGGAGGCGGATTTCCTCGCGAAAATGCAGGACGCCGATGGGGCATTCTATTACTCCGTGTATCCGCAGTATCGGCAATATGAAATGGACGTGCTGCCGGAAAACGGCGATCCGCAGGTGATTTGGCCAAAGAACACAGCCACGACCGCAGCTGTGGTCGCGGCCCTGGCGCAATGCGCTTCATCGACCCGCTTCAAGCAAACCTACCCTCAAGCCGCGAGCGATTATTGGGCTAAAGCTCTGCGAGGCTGGCAATTCCTCACGAACGCCATCGCGCGATTTGGTCTGGATGGTTCGTATCAACACATCCAGCATTTCGATGACGATTTCACCGCCCATGACGAGTTGGCGTGGGCCGCGTGTGAAATGTACCTGGCTACGGGAGATCCGCAGTACCAGGCAAAGCTCTTCGAATGGTTCCCCGATCCGACCGACCCGGCTACCTTCCGATGGGGCCAGGCGCGGATGTCGTTCTGTTATGGCAATGCCGTCCGGGATTACGCCTGCGCCGTCAGCAGCGGGAGACTCGCCGACAGCCAGATCCAAACCGACTACCTTGCCAGTTGCATCAACGTGATTACCAATTGCGGCAACGACGTGCTCGGGTGGTCGAGGGACAACGCTTACGGCACCAGTTTCTTCGATTTGGAAAAAGCTTACCGCGGCGGTGGCTGGTACTTTTCGTCCGAACAGGCGTTTGATCTCGTCGTGGCGTATCAATTCAATCCGGACCCGTCGTATTTGGATGCGGTGATTCGCAATATGAATTACGAAGCCGGGTGCAACCCGGTCAACGTATCCTTTGTTACCGGCCTCGGCTGGAAGCGGCCGCGCAACGTCGTCGATTTATACTCGCTGAACGACCGGCGCGAACTGCCCAAAGACGGCGTTCCGATCAGCAACATCGTCCCCGGGTTCGAGCCGGTGTGGACCTATCAATGGGAACTCAGCGCGCTGGTCTATCCGGGTGATTACATCGACAATGCGCCCTATCCCTATTACGACCGCTGGTGCGATGATTGGAACGTCCAAACCGAAGGCTCGACCACCGACATGGGCCGTAGCTTCGCCACCACGGCCTGGCTGGCGGCGCGAACTGCTCTCGCCGGCCAGGGCTGGCGCTGGACCAATGCCGTCATTGTTGCGCCCGCTGGCAGGCTTCCCGGCCAACCGATAACGCTCACGCTTAACGTGGCCGATACCAACCTCACTACTGCGCGCATCGCATGGGAGGCCGCCGGGCAGGAACCGTCCTTCGGCGGGCGGAATTATACGTTCACTCCGGGCACGGGTGCGGGCAGTTATTGGGTGGAGGCCGAAGTGCAATGGCCCGACGGACGTCGCACATTTGCCACCAATTCGGTAACGGTTAGCACTAACGCGGCTCCATTCCTGACGAACCCCCAAACCCTCTCGAGCGGTGGCCTTTCCTTCACTTTGGCTGGCGCGCCCATGACCACCTATGTCATCCAGGCTTCACCCGATCTGAAATCGTGGTACCCGATTTCCACGAATACCTTGCCTGCGAGCGGTGTGGTCAATATCTCCGATCCGTACGCAGGCTCTCTTCGCTATTATCGCGCCGCACAGGGACAGTAGCGCCAGTGCAAGAATTGATTCCGCTTCTCCCCAGCGGCCAGCACAGGATTTTAGGTGAATTCCAGGGCCGTTCTGGCAATGTCCAGACTGTATTCCGAGCGCAACGGCCGAACCACCAACCAGGAACCTATATGAAAAAGCAAAACCTCTTGCTCATTTGCATGCTGTTGTCTGGTCAGATGACCGGGAATGTCATGGCCCAGCAGCCAGCCGTCATTAAGATAGATTTTGACCGCAAAATCGGGCAGGTGGACCCCAACATTTACGGCGCGTTTGTTGAACCTATACGCACGATTGTCTACGGCAGTATTTATGATCCCCAATCTCCCCTGGCGGATGAGAACGGATTCCGCAAGGATTTCGTCCGGCTAATAAAGGAACTCAAGATTCCGGTAGTCAGATGGCCCGGAGGAAATTATGTCTCAGGCTACAACTGGGAAGATGGGATTGGTCCCAAGGATCAGCGTCCGGCCAGGCTCGACATCGCCTGGCACCAGATTGAAAAGAACCAGATGGGCACCGATGAATATGCAAAATTGTGCAGCCTTATCGGGTCGGAGAATTTTATCTGCATCAACGCCGGCCTGGGAACCCTGGATCAGGCACGGCATTGGGTCGAATACTGCAACTATGACGGCGGCACCTATTATTCGGATCTGCGCAGAAAGTACGGCAACGAAAAACCATTTAATGTGAAGTACTGGGCCTTGGGGAACGAAATCGATGGTCCCTGGCAGACCGGGCAGAAGAACGTGGAGGACTACTGCAAATTTGCGCTCGAAGCGGCCAAGATTATGCGGTTGGTAGACAGGAATATTAAGTTCATTGCCTGCGGTGCTTCGAATTACAAGCCTGATAATGCATGGATTGATTGGAACGATTACGTGCTGCAGCACATGATCGGCCAGATCGATTATTTGTCCGTTCACCGCTACGTCAGGGAAGCATCAGGGGGCGTGACGAACTTTTCCACGACGGTGTCTCTCGGTCTCGATATCGACCAAAAGATAGAAATTGTGAAAGCGCTGATTCAGAAAGCGATGGCCAAGTCAGGCTCGAAACGACCGGTTTATATCTCTTTTGACGAATGGTCCGGTGGAGGTCCAGGCGCAGGCAGCACGCTTACCGGCTCGCTGATGGTGGCCGAGCATCTGAACTCCTTTATCCGGCACGCCGATATCGTCAAGATGGCGAACATCACCATGCTTTCCAGCCTGGTGGGAAATTCACCCGAGGGAGATTTCAAGAACGCCCTGTATCAGGCGTTTTATCTCTATTCGAACAATTCCCATGGCACCGCTCTTGATGTGTATGTCGGCTGTGAAAAGTACGACAACAATGTCTTCAAGGACATCCCTTATCTCGATGTGACAGCCGTATTGAACGACTCAACCAAAACTCTGATTGTCAACGTGGTGAATCGGCATGAAACGAATGCCCTGGCCGCGGATGTTGTGCTGCAGAGTGGTGAGTGTTCTGGAGCAGCCACCGTGAAACAAATCAATGCGGAAACGATCGCTTCAACCAATACCAGAAGCCGGGAGGCCATCG
The DNA here is from genome assembly GCA_964623885.1 of uncultured Verrucomicrobiota bacterium. GTDB lineage: Bacteria > Verrucomicrobiota > Verrucomicrobiia > Limisphaerales > UBA8199 > CAZUVM01. Next base: position 17,878 of record CAZUVM010000029.1, on the reverse strand, counting down.
GCATCACGAGCAAGGAGATTCAGTTTCAGGGAAACAAGATCAGCTATAATTTTCCGGCGCATTCGTTCACACAAATGCTGATTCTGGTAAAATAGTATGGAAGCGGCGTTGAGCCATTTTCAAAGCTCATGGCAGACTGGAATCCCGGCTTATACTTGAGATTCGAGCGTGAGCGCACGCAACCGGTCCGGGACCTGGTGGCTCGGTTGGAAGCGCGCGAGCCTTCACGGATTTTGGACATCGGCTGCGGACCCGGCAATAGCACCGCGGTCCTCAAAGAGCGCTGGCCAAAGGCATCTGTTACCGGCCTGGACAACTCGCGTGCTATGATCGAGAAAGCACGTCGTTTGCGAACGGACATCGAATGGCTGGAAGCCGACGCTGCGTCCGACTTGTCACATTTGGGCACCTTTGACGTGGTCCTCGCCAATGCGTCGCTGCAGTGGCTGCCGGATCATAAGGTGCTGCTTCCGCGACTTTTCCGCAGTGTGGGCCCTGGCGGCGCGCTTGCGGTACAGATTCCGCAATTCGACCACATGCCCAGCGCCGAAGCCATTCGCGACACCACACGTCAAACTGAATACGAATCCTTTTTCACCGATTTCGACGAAGCGCTTCATCGTCTGGACGATGCGGCCTATTACGACATCCTGTCCGCGTCGAGTCGCGCACTGGATCTTTGGGTCACCCATTATTACCACGTGATGGAGGACCACGCGGCTATTATCGAATGGATGAAATCCACCGCCTTGCGGCCTTACCTCGACCAGCTGCCGCCGGCTCAGCAAGAACCCTTTTTGGCTGCCGTGCTTGAGCGACTGAAACAGGTTTATCCGACCCAGCGCGATGGACGAGTGCTGTTCATTTTCAAACGTCTGTTTTTCATCGCTTACAGCGCTGCGGAATAACCAAAGTGAAAAAACAATCAATCCCGATTAAGTCTGGTCCTTTTGACTCGCCGGTATGCCGCGGGCGTATCATTTGGGATCCCGACGGGAACGAATCATCGCGTACGCGAAGAAAGGCTGAAATCTCCCTCCCGCTTACTTATTGAGGAACAGCACTGTCAATTCGCCCTGCAACGCTGAAGTACTGTTGCCGCTGACCGTGGCCGCACTGCCACCCACGTTGCTGGCATAAACGGCAAGTGTGTGGCTGCCGGCACTCAGGGTTATCGCCTGGCTGAGCGACCATTGCCCGGCGGCGCCGGTGAGTCCGGCGCTGTTTAACACCGTTACATACGCATAGCCTCCCGCAGCGGGCGAAACGCCATCAATTTGTAGAAACACCTGAATGATGCTGTAGCCTGTTGACGTGGTGCTTTGGGTCGTTATCCCGCCATCGGTCGTGACGAATACCACGCAATTCGTGGGCACGACCACGGTTTGGGTTAAACCAGGAATGGCAAGGCCCGTGCCGCCGACCGATACGGAACCAGTGCCAAACGCCGTCGTGCCATTTTGTCCAGCGGTACCGGGCGCGCCGTTGGTGCCCGGCGCGCCCTGGTTGCCGGAAAGCGCAAAAACCGCCACCGGCGCCGCTGCCAGTCCCTGGCGCGGTGCGAGCGTCGTGAACGGTCCGGCGGCCCCATTGGTCCGCACTGCGATCTCCAGCCACCGATTTCCGCCCGCATAGGCGCTGGTGCCGAAATCGGCCGAGGCCGTGAATAACCCATTCGTCACACCCACATTGAGATTGGTCACGGCGGCACCCAGCGGTGACCCGCCTGTGGCCGAGCCAAACAACGTGAGCACGACATCAAATCTGCCATTGGCGGGTGTGCCCGCGGCATTGAGCCGGCCCTGATACGAAATCGCGCTCGATTGCCCCAGCGCCGATGCCGCGACGATCAACGCGGCTACCAGGCAGGCCTGCCGCAACCACTTCCTGATTCTCATAAGTGGGAAGCAGACTAGTTTTTGTGGAGGAGATTAACAATTTACAAATCCGGCTTACGTCAAAATGCCGCCCACCGATTACGTCTGGCACTGCCGTCCCCTTCCGGACAAGCAGTAGAGAGTACGCACGCAACAGAGTTACTTCGTGGAGGAATCTTCAGCAGCGGTCTTAATAGGCGCGCTGGGCGCGTTAGTAGCGGCACTATCGCCGGATTTGGAGGCTGGCTCGCTGGTCGAGTTGCTGAACCCTTGCAGCTTCTTGAGCAAATCTTTCGGCAGCTTGCCCGATTGAGAGGCGATCTTGATCAGCTTGCCGATCGAGACCTTGCCTACAATGTTGCCAATGACAGCGTCGCCGCCGTCATAGACCAGCACGGCCAGGCCGGTGGTCGATTCGCCGGCGGGATCCGACATGGCATAAATCCCCACATTGTCCTCAGGCACGCTGACAATCGGCGTCCATCCCTTTTCCAGCTCGGTGCGGAGCGCTTTCACGCCTTTGTCCAGGGCCACCCGATTGGTTTTGTTAGCCTCGATCACAACGACACGGATTAACTTCACGTCTCTGATAAGATCGACAATATCGACGCCACCAGCCGCCGGCGAATTAGTGTCCGCACCGGTGAACCCGGACAACGCGTCCTTCAAGAGGAAGCGCGGCAGGTTGACGTTTACTTCCGGCCGGATGGTTTTCAAATCGAGCACCTTGTCGATCGGTAGATAGGCCGGGTCTTTTTCGACCGCGGTTTGGCCGAGGCCAGGCAACGCGGTGACCAGCATGAGCATGAATGAGGAGATGAGTTTTTTCATAGTTCAGTTTGATGAATGATTTTGTTCCAGGATGTCTCGAGTCCGTTTCGGACAGGGGGAATCGCCCGATCTGAAATCACGGCTTCCGATTGCGCGCCGGCATCGCGCAACACGGTTCCGATTATTGCTAAAGCGCCTTCCGCCTGGCGGGCGATTTGTGCGCCGCCGGCGTCTTGCTCGGCCAATTGCGTCGGCAGCCCGGCATTTCTGCTGGCGAGTCGCCGTTGAATGACTAGGCCACCGAGCACCAACAAACCCGCGAATAGTACTAGGAGCGCGGAACGCAACCGGCTGGGAGGGGCCGTTTCGATGGCAATCTTTCGCGTTGCTTCGTCGATGACACGTCGCGGACAGGTCTCTTGGCGCAATTCGCGTGCCAGTTGCTTCAGATCTTCCTGCATGGCGTTTCCTGGACTACGTGGTGTGACAGTTTCTCCCGCGCGCGCGAGAGGTAGACTTTGACGGTGTTGATGGGGATGCCCAAGGTGCGCGCGATCTCGCGGTAGCGCAAGCCGTTGACTTCATAAAGGACGAAAACGCTGCGGAGGTTCTCCGGCAGCCGGAGCAGGACGCGATGGGCATGTTCGAGGCGCAGACTGGCATCGGCCGCCATGCTTGGATTGACAGCGAGTTCATCTGGATGGTCGTCGAGCTGGCCGTCTTCCAGGGATAGTGGCGCGGCCCGATTGGACCGCCGGCGAATTTGGTCCAGGCAATAGCAGCGCGTGGTTTGCAACAGCCAGGCCCGGAGGTTAAACGGATTGAGCCGCGGCAAATGGCGCCAGAGCCGCAGTAGAACTTCCTGGGCCGCGTCCTCGGCGTCGGCAGGGTTGCCCAGCAAGGCGCGCGCGTAGCGATAAATCTCATCACTATGCCTTTCACACAAGATTTTGAATTCCAGTTCACGAATCATCCTTCCAACCTATATAACGGACCAGCCGTCGGATTTGTTACAAGGAAAAATGGCCCCCGTACTCGTCACTAGACACCCCCGTGGCCCGCCGTTACGCTGGCGGCACATGCGGCTGCTGGACCGTTATTTGTTGCGCGAACTGCTGGTTCCGCTGGGTTACTGTCTCGGCGGCTTTTTGCTGTTGTGGGTGGCTTTAGACCTTTTCAGCGAGCTGAACAGTTTTCAGCATCTCCACCTGCGCGCCGGCGATATCGCCGAGTATTACCTGGTCAAAACCCCGGAGTTTCTAGTGTTCGTTTTCCCCATTGGACTGCTCCTGGCAATGCTCTATAGCCTGACCAACCATGCCCGCCATCATGAGATCACAGCAATTCGCGCGGCTGGGGTCTCCCTCTGGCGCCTGTGTCTCCCATACCTCGCCGTTGGCTTTCTAGCCAGCCTGGCACTATTTGCGCTCAATGAGTTTTGGGTCCCGATCAGCGCCGATGCCGCTGAGCAGATCCGTAACCGGCGCTCGCCGCCGTCGGCGAACGCGGTTGGGCGCGACAAGGTCCTTAACGCAGTCGTCACCAACTCACACGCCAATCGCCTCTGGCATATCGGAGTTTTTGACATTAAGACTGGGGCCATGACCCGGCCTCAGGTCATTTCTACTTTCCCCGACGGTTCGCAAACCATTCTTGATGCGGAACGCGCCGCTTATCAGGGCGGCATTTGGACTTTTTACCATGTGCGCGAACGGCGCCAAACCGCCGCCACCAATTCCTGGCCAGTGGTAGTGATGGAAACAAACGTGTTGGCCAGGCCCGATTTTTCCGAGACTCCGGCGCAAATCAACAGCGACATCCGAATCAGCGCCAGCCTGAGCTCGCTTTCATTGAAGGGAGCGAAAAAAGCCGACCTGCCGGTGCGCGAAATCCTGAATTACCTGCGTCTGAACCCGCATCCGCCCCAGGGTGCCGCGCTGCTTTACACCAAACTCCACGGCCGTCTCGCAGCGCCTTGGACCTGCCTCGTGGTGGTCCTGATTGCGATTCCGTTTGGCGCCGCATCGGGCCGGCGCAACGTCTTTGTCGGTGTCGCCAGCAGCCTGTTTATCTTCCTGATTTATTATGGGCTGCAATTGATTTGTCCTGCGCTCGGCGCCAGTGAAATGCTCCAGACCTCCTGGACGCCGTGGTTGGCGGCCTGGTTCCCGAACATCGCTTTCGGAGTCACCGGCCTGTGGTTGACGGCAACTGTAAGGTAACAATGTCCGGCGATCTCACGAACCTTCAGGCTCGCTACGAACGGCTCGAATTGCTGCACCAGGTCGGTAATCTCTTCCATTCCACGCTGGATCCACAAGAGGCACTCCAACTGATCCTCACGGGCGCGGTTCGTCTCATGCGGGCTTCCAGCGGCTCGGCCATTCTGCTCAACCCCACCACCGGATTGCTGGAAATTCATGCTTCGCACGGCTTGCCGACAAACGCCGCTGAACTCAAACTCAAACTCGGTGAGGGCATCACCGGCTGGGTGGCGCGAACCGGTAAACCCGCCTGTGTCGGCGACGTCACCCGCGACCCGCGTTACATCATGCTCGGACCGGACGTGCGCTCCGAGCTGGCCGTGCCGCTCGAAGTCAAAGGCGAAATTCGTGGCGTGCTCAATGTTGATTCGGATCGTCTCGACGCCTTCAGCGCCGATGACCAGGAATTGCTCGAAGCGTTGGCGACTGAGGCCGCGAAAGTGATCCACAATACGTGGCTTTACGAACAACTTCGGCTCAAGGCGCGCCTGTTCGAATCGCTGGCCAGCGTCAGCCAGGCCATCAATTCAACCTTGAACCTCGATGACGCGCTAAATGTGGTCACTCGCGAAGCCTGCGTGCTCATGCAGGCCAAGATGTGTTCGCTCCTGCTGCTGGATGAGACGCGTCAATGGCTCGATTTGCGCGCCAGTTTCGGCGCCGGGGAGGCATACCTGCGCAAACCGCGCCTGAACCTCGAAGAAAGCCTCCTCGGCATCGTCGTCCGCAGAAAGAAACCGATCCAGGTCGAGAATGTGCAGACTTCAACTCGTTACCACCACGTCGATGTGGCACGGAACGAGGGGCTCGTTGCGTTGTTGAGCCTGCCGTTGCTGTTTGCAGGCCAGGTCATTGGCGTCCTCAGCGTATATACCGGCGCACCCTACAGTTTCTCCAACGAGGAAATCCGGATCCTCTCCGCGTTGGCGGAGCTGTCGGCTATAGCTATTGAGAAGGCGCGGCTTTACGAGCGGGTCGTCGACGTGGAAGAACAGTTGCGCCAAAACGAAAAACTTTCAGCGCTCGGTTTGCTGGCGGCGGAAGTGGCCCATGAGATCCGCAATCCCCTCACGGTGATGAAGATGCTCTACCACTCGCTCGATTTGCAATTTCCGGCCGGCGACCCACGTGCCAAGGACGCTCGTATCATTGACCAAAAAATCGAGCACTTGAATAAAATCGTCGAGCAAATCCTCGATTTCGCGCGCACAACCGAACCCGAGTTTGCGGCGGTCAACTTAAACGAGCTCATTGACGAGCTCGGTTTACTGGTTCGCCATAAACTGAAGCACCAGCATATTCAACTGGTGCGCAAGCTCCAGACCCAGTTGCCGCCGGTGATGGGCGAGGCCGGCCAGCTCGAACAGGCCTTTCTAAACCTCATACTCAACGCGGCGGAAGCCATGCCGGACGGCGGAACTCTAACCGTCACTTCTCGAGTCATTCGCCTGCCGCGCAGCAGCCGCAAACCGACTCACGTGGCCGTCGACTTCCAGGACACCGGCCAGGGTATGACTCCTGAACAACGACGCCGCGCTTTCACCACCATTCTCGCCACCACCAAGCCTGGCGGCACCGGGCTGGGTCTGGCCATCGTTGGCCGGGTGGTCGAGACGCATCACGGCCGGGTAAAAATCAAATCCCTCACCGGCAAAGGCACCACAGTCAGTATCCTCCTGCCACTCTGATATATGAAGGCCTGGCTCATGGACGATTTCATTGGGATCGATCGGCTCCGTCTGGCCGAGGTCCCAGAACCGGAACTCAAATCGGGAGAAGTGCTCCTCGAAGTGCATTATGCCGGGCTGAATCCGGCCGACCGTTACCTGGCCGAAAGACTGTATCCTGCCAAACCTCCCTTGCCGCATATTTTGGGAAGAGATGGCGCGGGCACGGTGCTGCGCGTGGCCGAGGGTGTTAGCGGCATTAAGGTTGGTGATCGGCGCGCGATTCTCCGCGGCGAAGCCGGGGTTAACCGACCGGGAACTTTCGCGGAAAGAGTGGCCGTGGCTGCTCAAGACTTGGTTGAACCGGATAATGAATGGACTGAAACCGAAGCTGCCGGCGCGATCCTCGTCTATGTCACGGCGTATCAAGCCCTCACGATGTGGGGGCCGCTTACAGCAGGGTCTTTAGTGCTCGTCACGGGCGCTTCGGGAGGTGTTGGCGTGGCTACCGTGCAATTGGCGGCAGCGATGGGCTGTACGATTGTCGCGCTTTCGCGCAGCCGCGAAAAAGGCGAACGCCTGCGGCAGTTGGGCGCGGCTTTCACGTTTGATCCTCAGGACCCGCAGTGGCGACAAGCAGCAAAACAAGCGCTGGCTCCCCGGCGGGTTGCTTTGGCGGTGGATAACGTCGGAGGCAAACTTCTTCCGGAAGTGATCGACACCTTGGGCGATCAGGGAAAGGTTAGCCTCGTTGGACGTCTTGCCGGTCCGGTGCCGAGTTTCAATACCGCAACGCTTTTTTTCCGACGCCTGCGTTTGGGCGGCGTTGCCGCCGGCGCATATAGCAGTGCCGAAGGCCACGCGGCCTGGCGCGCAGTTACTGATCTCCTGCGGAACTCCGGCAGCAGACCGCAGGTTGATAGCATTTTCCCCTTCGAAAAATTACCTCAGGCTTTCGCCCGGCTCGCGGAAGGCCCGCTGGGCAAGGTTTTGCTGCAGGTAAAGTCCTGATGGCCCCTAATGGTAGGGACGCCGTCCCCGGCGTCCCCATCTACTTGAAAGCTGCCACACACTCGTGCACCGACGGGAAAAAACTCTCCGCGCCGATCTCGCCTGCCAGGCCTGTGCGTTCGAGCAACTCACGCAACGGCCGATTGGCATGCGCGATTTTCAAGGCAACGCCCTTTTTCTTTAGCTCTTCATTCAGGGCATGCAGTGCTTCGCCCGCGGTCACGTCGATGTCCGTGATCGCCTGCGCATCTAGCAGGAACCAGTGCACAGGCGCAGGACTTTCGGACACCAACTCGTGCACGCGCTGGACAAAGTGGCCTACATTTGAGAAGAGCAATGGCGCATAAAAGCGGTACGCGATTAGCCCAGGCCGCGTCTGCCTGGCAGTAGCATCTCCCAAATCGTGAAAGCCGTGCCCCGGCACTTCGCTGAGCACACCATCGGCTGGACGCGAGATGCGCTGGATCAAACCAAGCAAGGAAAGCGCCACGCCAAACAATATGCCTGGAACCACGCCCGCAACCAGCACACACAAGGTCGTCAATGCCGCAACGATGGCGCTTCGAGGGTAGAACCGGTAAATGCGCGCCATCACCTGGAATTCAATTAGACCAATGCCTGCATAGATCAGGATTGCCGCCAAAGCTACCTCGGGCAGGCGCGCCAGCACCGGAGTCAAAAACAATAAAAACAGCGCGAGCATGCCCGCGGCAATCAGACCCGCAAGTTGCGATTTGCCGCCCGCGGCATCATTGAGTGTCGTGCGGGCCTGGCTTCCCGTGATTGAGAATCCTTGAAACAGACCGCCTGCCACGTCGGCCAGTCCCAGCGCCGTCAATTCCTGGTTGGCGCTGACTTCATACCGATTTTTTTCAGCGAACGCTCGCGCCAACAGGATGCCCTCAGTGTATGTGAGCAACGCAATTCCAATCGCCGCCGGCAAAAGCGTGTGCACCTCCGACCAGGAAACGCCTGGAAACTCCGGACTCGGCAGCCCGCGTGGAAAACTGCCGACAAGGCTCACGCCGTGCGCCTCGAGCCGCAGCGCGAGCGACACTCCGATCGCCACGACGCACGCAACGAGCGCTGCCGGAATTTTCGGCGAAAGCCGGTGCATAAGGATGAGCAGCACCAGCAACCCTATCCCCAGCAGCAGTGTCGGTCGATTGGCCTCACCCAATTTGCCCGCCAACTCAGCGAGAGATGGAAAGAAATCGTGATTTTGCAGGTGTACGCCAAACAGCTTGCTGAGTTGGGAACCGATCAAGATCAGCGCCGCGCCCGTCATATAACCCACGAGCACGGGCTTCGACAAAAAATCGGCAACCGCTCCAAGATTCGCCCGCGCCCCGAGCAGCAACAGAAGACCGCTCAGCAACGCGATTAGCGCAGCCAACGTGGCTGCCTTCGTTGGGTCACCACCCGCCAATGGTGAAATGGTGCTGGCGATCAACAGGGAGATCGCGATGTCCGGCCCCACAATCACCTGGCGGGAACTTCCGAACAGCGCGTAAATCACCAACGGAATAAGTGCGGCATACAGCCCGTGCTGCGGCGCCAGACCCATTAGTCCAGCATACGCAATAACCGAGGGAATCATTACGACGCAAACGCTAATTCCCGCCACTAAATCGCCTGCCAACCATTCGCGTCGATAGTCCTTTAGCAATGCCAGCCCGGGCACAAGACGCTGAATTCGTGAGCTCGAATTCGGTTTAACCGGCGGGTTCATGCGCCCGTTGTACCACCAGGCCCTCCTCCATCCAACAGCAAATACGGAAGCGGGTGCTGGATACTGGATTCTGGATATTAAATGCCCAAGAATCGCGCTTGTAGCGCTCAAAGTGTTTTTTGTGCCGTGAACCCAGCGCGTTGCGCTGGGCTGGTGTGACCGACGCCTTTGGCGTCGGGAACAATTCGTCTGGATTCACACTTTACGAAAGGCCAATTCCGGGCTACTTTTGCCGGCAATGCAGCGTTTAAGAGACAGTCAGTTTTGCTCGACGCCGGTTCCCGCCGGATGCGCGTGCACGTGCTGTCTTCCCACCCCACCCTAGAACGCTCTCCGCTGACGGTTCGGTCAGTTAATCAAGGCGCAAGCCGAGTAGGTTTATTCTGCGCCTGGTTCCAAAAACGCACAGATTTCATCACACAGCAGATATTTGTATGGAAAAAGAAATTTCACGCCGGCGGACCTTTGCAATTATTTCGCATCCGGACGCCGGCAAAACGACGTTGACCGAGAAGTTCCTGCTCTACGGTGGCGCCGTGCAATTGGCCGGTTCGGTTACAGCTCGCAAGAACCAGCGCGCCACGACTTCGGACTGGATGGAACTCGAACGGCAGCGCGGGATTTCCGTCAGCTCCACAGTCTTGCAGTTTGAATATCGCGGGTATTGCGTCAATCTGCTGGATACTCCCGGCCACAAAGATTTTTCAGAAGACACTTATCGGGTGCTCACAGCGGTTGATGCCGCGGTGATGGTCATTGACGCCGGCAAGGGTATCGAGACCCAAACGTGCAAGCTTTTCGAAGTCTGCCGCCAACGCGGGATTCCCATTTTCACTTTCATGAACAAAATGGATCGGCCCGCGCGCGACCCGCTTTCTCTGCTGGACGAACTGGAACGCGTGCTTGGTATCGCTGCGTTCCCTGTGAATTGGCCGCTAGGCGACGGTCCTGACTTTCGCGGCGTGTTCGATCGCCAGGGCAAGCTCGTGCACTTTTTCGAACGGGTGCCCGGGGGTGAATATCGCGCGCCGGTTTCGGTGCATGGCCTTTCCGATCCAGCTGTTCGCGACCAACTCAGCCCGGACGTTTACCAGCGAACAGTGGATGAATTGGCAATGTTGGATGGCGCCGGCGCGGCTTTCGATCATGAGGCCGTCCTGGCAGGCGAACTGACGCCGGTTTTCTTCGGCAGCGCCGTTAATAATTTCGGCGTGCAATTGCTATTGGACGCCTTTCTCGAACTGGCGCCCTCTCCGCGCCCGCGCTCGGTCCAGGGCCGCATTATCGAGCCGCAGGGTGGCTTCTCCGGTTTCATCTTCAAGATCCAGGCGAACATGGACCCGAAGCATCGCGATCGCCTGGCCTTCGTGCGCATTTGCTCGGGCCGTTTCGAACGCGACATGAGCGTGGTGCATACACGCACTGGCCGAAAAGTGCGGCTATCGAGCTCGCACAAGCTGTTCGGCCGCGAGCGCGAGACCGTCAACGAAGCCTATCCAGGTGATGTCGTGGGCCTCGTGGGTCACACCGATTTCCGGATCGGTGACACTCTGGCCGAAGATCCGGCCCTGATCTATCGGGAGATCCCGCGCTTCACACCCGAATGCTTCGCCTGGCTGCAAAGCCCCAGCACGGCTCAGTTTAAGCGCTTCCGCGAAGGCCTCGAACAACTACTGCAGGAAGGCGTTGTGCAAGCATTTATGATCAAGGATTCCGCTCAACGCGTGCCGCTGCTGGGTGCTGTCGGACCGCTCCAATTCGAAGTCGTTCAATATCGAATGCAAACCGAATACGGGGCGGAATCACGTCTCGAACCGGCCCCATGGAAAGTGCTGCGTTGGGTTACGGCCGACCAGGGCGCTGTTGATGACAGTCAATTACCGACCGGGGCCCGCCAGGCAACGGACGCGGCCGGCAAGCTGGTCTTCCTGTTCCAGGATCAATGGAGTTGCGATTTCTTTGCTGAGCGCAACCCACGCATGCGGCTTTCAGCCTTGCCGGTGGAGAATCCTTTGGAGTTTGCCAGCGCGGCGCCTGCGTAAAAACACAAAAGTTCCGATCAGCAACAAAGCCGGCGTCGAGGGTTCAGGCACGTAAGTGTCGATCCACGAGTTAAAGGCCGAGACGCGACCGAAAGCGGTAAGATCGCCGTAAGTGCCATTGGCATTGCCGTCGGAAGCCGCCACCACTGAAATCACACCGGCCAGGTAATTTTGGCCATTCTGATTGATAAATACTCCACCGCCGCTGTCGCCATTCCCCGCACAACCTTCGAGCGGCATCGGTGCAGCGTCTCCAAAATGGTTGTAGTTCGTTGTGCTCGGGCTGTCGAAATCACATGCCAGCAATACATCCGGATTGCCTAACTGGCCGTCGATAGCGTTCTGAAATGCGCGCTTGAGATGGTCGAGGGTGGTTTGGCCAGTCAAACCTGTGCCGGTCATTCCAAAACCAACAAACGTACCTGTCTGCCCGAAATCATTAGTTCCGGTGTAAGTTTGAGCCGGAGTGACGCCCGCGACCGGCGTGCTGAGGTGCACGAGGCCAAGATCGTATCCGGCCAGAACATTGTTTTGATTCCAGTTTGGATTGCTGATCAACTGGGTGGAGTTGTAAGCCGTGCCGTTGATGGTGAAAGTACCCGAACTGGCTGCGGTGAACAGATGTGCTGCAGTCAGCACCCAATCGGGCGCAATCAACGTGCCTGTGCCGGTGTAACCCCAACTGTTTACAAAAACTCCTACGCTCGCGTACTCAGGGCTGTTGCCAAGGCTCTGATAGTTGCTGTCGGGTTGATCATCTCGAATCACCACCGCACGCGCCGCCTGATGCAACAGGACCATCACAATTAAAACCCACCGGGCGCCTGTCGCAGCTCGACCATGGCCTGAACATCGCAAGTTCATGGACCAAAATGCTAAATTAAATCCCCGGCGCTGTGACGAACTTTAGTGGGTCACTACCGGCGATCCTGGAAGCAGTATTCGAAGCCTGACCTGCTTCGTCAAGCAAACATATCGGCTCAGAAACGCCCGTAGTGCCAGCCGTCCCGGTACGTTCGGTGCAGCAGCGTGTTCGCCTCGGGCCGATTCGTAATGTGGAGCCGTTTGGGGTCCCACTGCAGTAATTGGTTCGGCTGGCGAATGGCCACGGTCCCCAGCAGGATCGCTTCGGTCATCGGGCCGGTTTGGGCGAAGTGCGATTCGGTCATTTCGCCACCCAGGCAGGCATCGACAAAATGATGCCAGTGATTACGTGGCGGCAGTTTCGGCCGGGCCAGGTCCTTGAATTTTTCTTCCGGGAAAAGCTGCGGCGGATAATTGTGCGGGATAAGCAGCGAGCCTTCGGTGCCGATGAGCATTGAGGATTCGGACGGGTAATCCTTGAGATCGGGCGAGGCGATTTTGCGGATGTGCTCGGGCGGGTAAAACTCGCCGTCGAACCATTCGAGCGTCAGTTCCTTGCCGGCGATCTTGTCGTTGCCTGGAAAACTCCAGGTGATGTGATCGCCTTGCGGCCAATTATCCGCGCGGCGTTCGGGGGAATCTTTCCACGATTCCTGTACCTCGGCGACGACGTTGAGCGGCGGCTGAAGCCCCAACCCCTTCCAAACCGGATCGAAAATATGACAGCCGATGTCGCCCGACCACCCGGTGCCGAAATCGAGCCACGCGCGCCATTTGGTCGGGTGATAAATGCCGGGCGCGTAAGGCCGTTCGGGCGCGGTGCCGAGCCACAGGTCCCAGCGCAACGTTGACGGCGGCGGCTCGCCTGTAGCGGGCCGCGGGCCTTTAAGCCGATAATCCTGGACCGCTCCCGGCCGGTTCGAACAGAGGTACGCATGAGTGACCTTGCCGATCCGCCCTTCTTTGAGCCAGAGCACTCCCGTGCGGTCGTGCACGCTGGAGGCCACTTGGGTGCCGAGTTGCGTGACTACTCCCTTCTCGATTGCCGCCTCGGTCAACGCGCGCACTTCAGCCACGTCGTGGCACATCGGTTTCTGGCAATACACATGTTTGCCTTTTTGGATAGCGCTAAAGGCAATCGCAAAATGCATGTGGTCGGGAACGGTGACGTTGACCGAATCGATTTTATCGCCTTCCTTTTCGAGCAGCTCGCGCCAATCGGAGTATTTGCGCGCGCCGGGCACGACTTGCGCCGCCTTGTCGAGATTGTTGCTGTCCACGTCGCACAACGCGACGACTTCGACGCGTGGATGGCTCACGAAGTTTTGCAGGTCGCCCCACCCCATGCCGTTTACACCGATGCACGCGTGGTGCAGTTTGGCATTTGGCGAAACTACCCGGCGCGCGGGCTGGGGTGTGTCGCAAGACATGAATAACGGCGCGCTCAGGCCGGCGACCGTTGCCGCGCGCAGGAAATGCCGACGGGACCAGGCTGGCGCGGGCTTGTTTCGAACGGGCGTGTGCATCTGATCAATCGGGCTGGAACCTGATTTCATTCGCGCCAGAGTGCTGACGCGGCGCGCTGATTGCAAGTCTGCAGGAGCCGACAGTCTTGCAGCACGAAGTAAGGAGCGTGTTTGGAAAATCGTAAAGTTGAGCCAGAATGCAGCTTGGCGAGGTCCAATTTCCGCTTGGGCGGCCGTTCCGGCCGCTGCGGGCGGGGACCCCTCGCGCTCCGCTAGCACTTTCCGAACACGCTCTTAACCCTAAGGAGGACCGGATTACCTTTCTTATGAATTCCCCGATTGCCTCGCTCGGGATGAGCGCTAAGCTTACCGCGCATGAATGTTCTGGTTACGGGCGGCGCGGGTTACATCGGCTCGATTTGCACGGAAGAACTGCTCAACGCAGGCCATCGGGTTACGGTTTATGATGATTTGAGCGAAGGCCATCGCTCGGCAGTGGATCCGCGTGCCCAATTTGTTTTGGGCCGGCCGAATGAGGCGGATGACATCCTGAATGCCGTCAAGTCGGCGCGGTCGGAAGCCATCCTGCACTTCGCCGCCAATGCGCTCGTGGGCGAATCGATGGTGAATCCGCAGAAGTATTTTCACAATAACGTGGTCAACGGCCTCAAACTGCTCGAAGCAGCACGCACCACAGGCGTAAAGAAGTTCGTTTTCAGTTCTACCTGCGCCACCTACGGGCCGCCCGATCGCGTGCCCATGACTGAGGATTTGCCGCAACGCCCGATTAATCCTTATGGCGAATCCAAGCTAATGTTCGAGCGAATGCTGAACTGGTACCAGCAGATACACGGTCTCGAGTTCGTGGCGTTCCGCTATTTCAATGCGGCGGGGGCCAGCCCGAAATTCGGCGAACACCATCGCACTGAAACGCATCTAATCCCAAACGTGCTCAAAGTGCCGCTCGGCCAGGCCAAACAATGCGAGATCTTCGGGACGGATTATGCTACGCCGGATGGCACGTGTATCCGCGATTACATCCACATCGTTGACTTGGCCCAGGCGCACATCCTCGCGCTGGTACCCGGCAAGAAGGGGTTTTACAACCTTGGTAATGGCGATGGTTACTCCGTGCGCCAGGTCATTCAAATGTGCGAGCAGGTTACGGGGACAAAAATCCCGGCCGTCGAAAAACCACGTCGTCCGGGCGACCCGCCCAAGCTAGTGGCCTCAGCGACCCGCGCCATTCAGGATCTCGGGTGGAAACCGCAATATCCCAAGCTTCAGGACATCGTCGCCACTGCGTGGTCCTGGCATAAAGCGCATCCAAACGGATACTCGGACTGATCTTTAAAGGCCTGGCTTCTGCACCTCCGGCGGCAACGGAGGCGGCTGCGTATCTCCGGTCTGGCGCCCTTCGTGCAGGATGCTGAGACTTGTGAACAGCGACCAAACCCATGATACACCACACAGCAGCACGCTGACCTCACCGACCCAAGCGACGGAATGATGCGGCGCATAATTGACCATTTCCGCGTACATTTGCTTCATCAGCGCCCCAAACCAAAACATAAAGATCACGAATCCGGCGAGAAACAACAGCAGTTGTCCCACCCCCACCCAGCGCCGGCCGGCCAACAACGAACCCAGACCCGGCGTTGCCAGTTGATTCACCAAAGCTGCATTCCGCGCTTTCGCCCGAGTGACAGGCCGCCGTACCGGAGGTAAAAGCTTCATTTAACCAACGGCGTCGCTATCAGCAGTTCACAGCTCATTCCTGAGTATCGTAGCACGGCGGTCTGAATCCGTATAGACCAGGCAACCTGACGTGGAGCCGATTTGACACCCGGAAGCTTAAGGTGCCGCCGAGTCAGTGCCAGACCCAATCCTGCACGATGAGCACCGCTAGCCCGGTTATTGGTACCATACATCGTCCTCACCTCTGTTCCTCCAGCGCGACGGAGGGTGGCGCTTTGCAATCCCATCGCCAAAGCCAACACGCTGACGAGCAGAAAGAACAACGGGCTTTCCGGCCGAATGCAAACGGCATCGCGGCCAGTGGCAAGGCAGAGAAACAGGATCAAGCAAATCATTTCCAATCCATACGCAGGCCTGAGCCGTGACGCACGTTCCCGCCCTTCCGCCATTATTTCCACGATAACACCAAGCGCGACCCCGCCTACGAACGGCGGAATTGCCAAGCCCCGAATGAGCGCCTCAGGCCAGTCCCCCTGTCCCAGATGCGCTCCAAACGAAGCCGAATTCCCGCTCATATGAGCCGTGAAGACATGCGATTCATTAATCCACCACTCCGCCGAGCATGCCTTTTGGTTATGCTTAGTCAAGAAACATGATCTTTCTCAAGTCCGCTACTCGTGTGGCACGGTAGCGGCATGAGAATGATACGAAGAGCGAATGAACGGGGCCACGCGGAACACGGGTGGCTGGATACTTATCATACTTTCAGTTTTGCCAATTATTACGATCCGAACTGGATGGGATTCCGGTCCCTGCGCGTGATCAACGATGACCTGGTCATGCCGGGCATGGGGTTTGGCACGCATCCGCACAGAGACATGGAGATCATCACCTATGTCCTGAGCGGAGCGCTCGAACACAAAGATTCCATGGGTAATGGCCGGATCATTCGCCCCGGCGAGGTGCAGTATATGGCAGCGGGGACCGGGATTCAGCATAGCGAATTCAACCCGTCCAAGGACGAGGCGGTGCATCTGCTGCAGATCTGGATTATGCCGGAGCGCAGAGGGCTGAAGCCGCGTTATGCCGAAAAATCGCTGGCGGAAGCGCCCAATGGGCGTTTCAACCTGGTGGTTTCAAAGGCTGGTCGGGACGGTTCCCTGCCGATCAACCAGGACGCCGAGCTGTATGTCGCAAAGTTGGAGGCCGGCAACGAGGCGTCGCATGCGTTGAAGCCGAATCGCCATGCGTGGATCCACGTAGCGGAAGGCGAAGTGAAGTTCAACGGCGACACGTTGAAAGCCGGAGACGCAGTGGCATTGTCCGATGAATCGCGCGTGCAACTGACGGCGGAAAAACCGTCGCAGGTTCTGCTGTTTGATCTCAACTGAACCATGCGAGGGGGGAGCGGATCAGGCGTTTGAGACTCGCCTGAATCCGCGACCTCCTGTTAAATTCTTTGAAACCATGAAACGCACCTTTCGCATTCTCGCGCTGACAATTGCGTTGTTGGCTGGCGTGGCCTGGTTTGGGCTGGGAGCCAACCGCGGCTGGACCCGCACCTTTGTCCCGGTCAAAACGGTTGATTCCGTGACCGGCATCGAGGGCATTGAAAATCGAAAACAGTTCGTCCCGGGCATTGATTTATTAGGCGGGGCGCTGCTGGCGGCCTCGGCGCTGGCGGGCGTTTCCTTTATTTTCCGAAACCAAGAAACAAATCAAACAAAACAACCATGAAGAAATCACTCCTCACTGTAATTAGCCTGACGATGTTCGCCGGCCTGGGGCTGGCCGCGCCACAAAGCTTCGATTTTAAAGATCCCAAGGGGGTCAACAACGCCGTATTCAAAATCGACGCGGTGCTGGAAGCGACTGAGGGCAATGCGAACGGCATTTCCGGGACCGTGACATTCGATCCAGAGAATCCTGCTGCGACGAAAGGAAAGATTGTCGTCACGACGGCTTCGATGCGGGTGCCCAACCCGATGATGAACGAGCACCTTCACGGCAACCAGTGGATGGAAGCATCGAAGTACCCCGAGATCATCTTTGAGGCCAAAGAACTCAAAAATGTGAAGGTCTCAGGCAACGTAACGACAGCCGACGCCGTGGGCTCGCTAACAATTAAGGGAACTTCAAAGGAAATCACCGCGCCGGTAAAGCTCACCTACCTGAAAGATAAACTCGGTCAACGCGTCCCCAACATGAAGGGCGATTTGTTGGTGATCCGATCCACCTTCACGATCAAGCGGACCGATTTCGGCATCAACCCAGGCGCGCCCCAGGACAAGGTATCGGATGAAATCGAGCTGACGCTAAGCATTGCCGGCGCTTCGCCAAGCTGATCTCGCATCGGCAGCAGTGCGCAAGTGTCGGGGCGCGCGAGTCGATCAAGGCGAACGGGGGCTGCATTTTGTTCATCTCTCCGTTCGCCTCTGTTTTCTCTTGATGTATTCTTTAAACATGAAAGCGAACGAAGATTTCCG
>CAZUVM010000028.1:0-12927 GCA_964623885.1 uncultured Verrucomicrobiota bacterium | reverse complement strand
TCCGGCGGGTACGTTCGCTGCTCAAGCATGAGGAAACCCACATGCAACAGCTCAGCGTCAATGAAGAGATCGAGGAAGTGCTCCGGATCACACGCAGCGATCTCATCGGGCGTGGGATTACGCTCCACCGGGTGTTCGCCGCGGACTTGCCCCAGGTTTTGGGCGACCGCATCCAGCTCCAGCAAGTGCTGCTGAATCTGATCATCAATGCTTGCGACGCAATGGCTGCCGTGCCGCCCGCGGGTAGGCTCCTGACGGTGGCCACCGGGCAGCACAACGGTGCCGTGCGGATTTCCGTGTCGGACAACGGGAGCGGTCTGCCCTCGGAACCGGAACTGGTTTTCGAACCTTTCTTCACGACCAAGAAGCACGGCCTGGGCCTGGGCCTGCCCATCTGCCGCTCCATCATCACGGCCCACAAGGGCCGGTTATGGGCGGAAGCGAACACGACGGAGGGCGTCGCAGCTGCTGCCACGACCACGGGTCACGGCGCAACATTTCATTTCGAACTGCCAGCCATAGCGGTGGCAAAAGCATGAGCGTAACCCAGAGCACAGTTTTCCTGCTGGATGACGAACCCGGGATGGTTAAGGCACTCACGCGGTTGCTCAAGGCGGAGAGCTTCACCGTGCGAGGATTCACTTCAGCGAAAGCATTCCTCGAGTCGTATCGCGCGGAGGAAGGGGGTTGCCTGGTGCTCGACGTGGCGATGCCGGAACTCAATGGTTTGGAACTTCAGCAACGGCTCACACACGATGGGGTCCTCTTGCCCATCGTGTTTCTGACGGGCCACGGCGACATCCCGATGAGCGTTCAGGCCATCAAGGGTGGCGCCGTGGATTTTCTCACCAAACCTGTGAAAGACACCGACCTGCTGCGGGCTGTGCGCGCCGCGGTGAAACGCGCCGTCGACCAGCGAGACCTGATTTCCGAACTAGCCTCGCTCCGGCAACGCTATTCACGACTCACGCCGCGCGAGCGCGAGGTGATGGAGCATGTCGTGGCCGGCCAGTTGAATAAACAGGTTGCGGACGAGCTCGGCACGGGCGAACACACCATCAAGGTGCACCGCGCCCGGGTCATGGAAAAGATGAGTGTCGAATCGCTGGCTGACCTGGTGCGCGCCGCCGAACGATTGGGATTAGGGAAAGGCCCGGCGGTCTGATCGGCCATTTTGGACTGCGCCGGCAGAGCGCAGCGGCGACGGCGCTTTCGGTTGGACGTCGGCATTCGATGCTTCAATACGCCCCCAAAAAGCGGTGTCGCGCTTCGCTTGCCACCGCAGTCCAAAACGCTCCGCTTTACACCCCAGTCCAAATTTCCCAACTTTGTTTTGTGAGCGCAGATAATCTCCCGTGGCCGCATGCACCGGAACACCGGCTCAGCATCCGCGGAACTTACTTCGTCAGCGCCAGCACGTATCTGCATCAGCATCACTTCAAGGGCAAAGCCAGGCTCGCGGTGCTGCATCGTGGTTTGCTCAAGGTCGCGGCGGAGTTCGATTGGCACCTGGAAGCCTGGGCGGTTTTCTCCAACCACTATCACTTCGTTGGGCATTCTCCCGGCACGGCGGCGACAGCGGAGAGTCTGTCCCGAATGCTCGGTCTTTTACACGAGAAGACGGCCAAGTGGATTAACCGACTCGATGACGCTCCGGCTCGCAAAGTCTGGCACAACTACCGTGAGACCCGGTTGACTTACGAAAAGTCTTATCTCGCACGACTGAACTACGTGCATCAGAACCCGGTGAGACACGGCCTGGTCCCCGTGGCGAATCAGTATCCGTGGTGCTCGGCGCGCTGGTTTGAGCGAACGGCCGCACCGGCCCAGATCAAGACGATCTACCGGTTCAAGACCGACAAGTTGCGGTTGCCGGATGACTTTGAAACGTCTCCCGACTGGTAGTTTGTCTTGGACTGCGCCGGCAAAGCGCAGCGGCGACGGCGCTTTCGGGTGGACACCGACTTCGATCGTTCAACACGCACACCAAACAGCGGTGTCGCGCTTCGCTTGCCACCGCAGTCCAAAATCCCATCGCAGTCCAAGATGCCAGGCCCGTATGTAACTAAGGTGTAATACCACGCTCTCAGTCCTTCTGTCATGGTCGGTCCATGCTCCAAACCCAAACCCGGCCCCTCATCGCGGTGTTGGACGATGAGCCCAAGATGTGCAAGGCGCTTAGCCGTCTTCTCGGGACCCGGGGCTTCGAGGTCATAACCTTCGCGCTGGGCGAGGAACTGCTCGCCGCCTTTACGTCACGGCTGCCCGACTGCCTGCTGCTGGACTTGCACATACCGGGCATCAGCGGTTTCGAAGTGCTCGAACGCCTGGCCGCACAGCACGTGCCGGTTCCAGTGATCGTCATTACCGGACACGACCAGCCGGGTAACGCCGAACGGGTGCGAAACCTGGGGGCGGTGGATTATCTGCTCAAACCAATAAAAGAACTCACGCTGCTGGAAGCCCTGGCCAAAGCGATGCGTTCCAGCGGAGCAGCTTCTTTCTCGTGAATGAAAAAATTCCAGTATGCAACAAAATCTGCACTTTAGCGGCGGGCGAACCGTTCCAAAACAAAACTAAACAGAGGAAAACACATGAAACTCAAACTCATCAAACACGGCCTGACCGTGGTGGCCGCCTCGGCGGCGCTCGGTTTAACTTCTTGCGCTACGGCGCAGCCCTCCACCGCCTCCAGCGGCGGTGACAAAAAACCCAACTTCGTGTTCATCCTTGCCGACAACGTCGGCTACGGCGACATGGGCCCCTACGGCGGCGGCGAACTGCGCGGCTACCCGACTCCACGCACCGACCGGCTCGCCCGCGAGGGGCTTCGCCTGACGCAGTATCTCGTGGAGCCGGGATGTACCCCGTCTCGTTGCGCACTCATGACCGGGCAATACTCGATCCGCAATGGCCTGTCGCTCCTCGGCCTGCCGGGCGGGCCCAACACGCTTTCGGCCAAAGCGTACACGATGGGGCAGTTGTTCAAAGACGCGGGTTACGCGACAGCCATGTTCGGCAAGTGGCACCTGGGCAGCGATCCGCAGAGCCTGCCCTGCGCGCACGGTTTCGATGAGTTCTACGGTATCCCACCGGATTCCTCGTGGGACACCGCGGCGGATATCCCGCAGGTCATGCAAACGCACAGCGCCGGCAACGTGCCCGAGAGCGTTCTGATCGAGAAGGGGCCGTGGATCTCGCAGCAGAAGGCAGGCGGGCCGCTGGAACGCATCAAGCCCTTCACGCTTGCGGTCCGCGCGGAGATTGACAACGACCTGACCGACCGATCCATCGCCTTCATGAAGGAGCAGGCGGCGGCGGGCAAATCGTTCTTCCTCTACCTGCCCTTCTCGATGGGGCACGCGCCGAATTTGCCGTCCAAAGAATTCGCGGGCAAGTCACGCGTCGGACAATACGGTGACAAGATGATGGAAGGCGATTATCACGTCGGACAGGTACTCGACGCGCTCAAGGAGCTCAAGATCGAGGATAACACCATCGTAGTCTTCTGCTCCGACAACGGGCCGTCTGGGCAATACTTCATGACCTGGGACGCCTCGGGCCTAGGGATGCCCGACATGGGCAACTCGGGGCCTTTCCGCGGCTCCCTGGGGGAGGCGACCGAAGGCTCGATCCGCACCTTCGCCTTCGTCCGCTGGCCCGGGCACGTGAAGCCGGACACCTCCTCTTACGCCATGTTCTCGGAGATGGATTTCCTGCCGACCTTTGCGGCCATCCTCGGCCTCAAGCTGCCCACGGATCGTCCATATGACGGCGTGGACCAGACGGATGTGCTCACCGGCAAGAGCGAGATGGGAAACCGAGTCTCACTGCTCACTTTCATCGGCCCGGATCTGGTAGCGGCGCGCTGGAAGCAGTGGCGGCTCTACTTCAAGGATATGGCCTTGACCGGCACGGGCCAGCAGATGCTCGGAGGGATGTTTGGCAGCGCTGCGCCCATGTATTACCCGAAGATTTACAACATCGAAGTCGATCCGCACGAGGATCTCCAGCTTCCCAACTACCTGTGGGCTGGAGAGCCGGTATTCAAGGCGGTCATGGAATACGAGGCGTCGGTCAAGAAGTACCCGAACCCGCCGTCCGGGAACCTCACGAACTTCAGAGGCAATTAAGGGCCGACTGGATCGGCTGGCAAACGCGCTGCGACGGTTCCACGCCCCCGCGGCCAACCTCGCTAAATTGTAAATCGTAGAAAGCAGTTTATGAAATCAAACTATCGTCACCTCACGGGGCTCCTTCTTCTAGCCATCGCGATCGCGGCGCGCGCCGAAGAGGGCGGCGTCGGTCATTACGCGCCCGGCTCGTTCGCATCCTTTGTGGACGTGCCGCCGGGTGACCCGAGCCTGGGCGTCTTCAACTACTTCGTTTACTACAACGGCAACGCAAACGTCAGTCACCCGTTCCCCATAGGCGGGCAAATCGCGCTGAATGTGGATGCGACTTCCTACGCCGATTCCTTCGGCGCCTTCTGGTCCACGCCCCTCGAACTCCTCGGCGCCCGTTACTCGCCCGGTGTCGCCAGTCCGTACTTTTGGAACACGGTCAGCGCCGACGTCACGCTGCCCGGCGGCCGCACCGTGCGGCGGAGCGACTCGGTGAGCGGGCTCGGCGATATCGAGCTCTTTCCGGTCTCGTTGGGTTGGACCTTGTGCGAAACCAACCTGCACGTGAGCGTTTTCGGGGGCATCTACACACCCTCCGGCTCATACGAGGCCGGCCAGTTGGCCAACCTCGGGCTGGGCTATTGGACCTTCGAGCCGGGCCTGCTGATCAGCTATCTCGGCCAGAAAAACGGTATCGAGTTCACCACCTACATCGGCTACGACATCAACACCAAGAATAACGCAACCGATTATCAAAGCGGAGAGCAGTTCCACATTGACGCGACTCTAGCGCAGCATTTTCCGTTGGGCAAAGGCTTCGCCGGTGTCGGCGCGAATGGTTTTATACTCTCACAAACCTCCGGCGACAGCGGCAGCGGTGCGAAACTCGGCAGTTTCGAGGAAGCAACCGCGGGCATCGGGCCTGTGATTTCGTATGCCATGTCCGGAAAAATCCCGTTCGCGGTGGAAGTGAAATGGCTGCCCCAGCTCCAGGCGCAGAACACGGTCAAAGGCAATTACGTTTGGGTCAAACTCGGCATCCAGTTCTGACCGCCAAATAAACAACCCTGAAAGTCTTGAGCAGTTACCAATAACGCAAGCGATGCAATGTAAACGACACAAACACACAACAATCAAACAAACGGATCAGTGAATATGAACAGCGAAAACAACGAACCGAACAGCAGCACTATGAGTAGTGAAAACAAAGCATCAGACGCCATCGGCCGGCGCGACATGTTGAAAATCATCGGCGCGGCGGCGGCCGGCATGGCGGCAGGAGCCGTGTCCCCGGCCCGGGCAGCCGAGCCACCGGCCGGCGCGGACCAGCCCAAGAATCCCTACGGCGGCGGCCCGAGCACCGGCCTGCAATTCCCGTCTTACTACAAACCAACGCCATCTGTCCACAGCCGGAATAATTATTTTCCCGGCAGCGAGGCCATCGGGCCGGACGAGATGCGGATTTCATTCATCGGCAGTTGCCCTTATCCGCCCCGGCGCGACCAGGCCGGCACCTGCATCATGGTTGAGTTGGGCAACGGCAAACGCTTCTTCTTCGATTTCGGCCCTGGTTGCGTCAAGAACATCCTCGCCATGGGCGTGTCGATGGCTGACATAAACGACATCTTCATCACCCACTTGCATGTGGATCACTACCACGATCTGTCCTATCTCCTCCCGTTCTCGGCGTGGGCGGGCCGATGGAAGATGCCGCTGCGTGTCACCGGGCCTTCCGGACGCACGCCGGACCTCGGAACCAAAGCCATGGTTGACGGCATGAAGCAGATGCTCAAGTGGCACCTCGAGGCTTTCGACGCTTGCCCGATCGGGGACGGCTATGAGGTCGAGGTCAACGAATTCGACTGGAAGGATGAGAACGGCATTTGTTACGACAAAGATGGGGTCACGGTTCGTCACTGGCGGCGTTCGCACGCCAAGGACGGCGCCTCGGCCTATCGCCTGGATTGGAACGGGCTTTCGTTTGTGTGGACCGGCGACGGCCGGCCGGACGATCTGACGGCCAAGTATGCGAAGGGCGTGGATGTGTTTGTCACGGAGTTGCAGCCCGACCTGGCGCGCATCAACCAGCTCAAGTATGGGCTGCCGGAAATTCTCTTTAATTACACCGTGGACATCCATCATACGGTCGCTTACGCCACCGGTTATCTCATCAACCAGGTCAACCCGCGGGTCGGCATGGCCACGCATCTCGCATTCGACAATGACACGATGAATGAGCAAAGCGCGGACATCCGCGCCCATTGGAAAGGGCTTTTCGTCTATGGCGCGCCGGATGTGGTGGTGGTCAACGTGACCAAGGAGGCCATCTGGCACCGGGAAGCCGCCCTGCCAGGATTTTCCGGCGCATCCATGCCGAGTCCCACCCTCCTCTTCGGCAACCCGCTGCCGGTTGCCACGGGCAAGGGCGTTGTCCCGCAGCCGAGGTTGCCGCGCGAGCAACAGCAAGAGCAACTCACGCGCGATATCGAGATTGATCCGAAGAAGTATTATCCGCCGGACGTTTACCGCGAGCCGATCACCAAACTGGCGAATCCCGAAGAAGTGGATCTCATCGCATTGGCGAAGGTGATGGGAATTGATTTGAGTAAATTCATGAAGAAATAGTGCTGTGCCCCGGGCGTTCCACCGCGCCTGTCGCGGCGGGACGCCCCCGGGCCGCGTCGCAGATGCGCCCGGCTCGTTCGCGGACAGACACCTTAATGCAGGAAAAACCAAGCTATGGAACTCATAAGCGACAACGGCAAAGCGGTTCCGATAACGATCCTGACCGGCTTTCTCGGGGCGGGAAAGACCACACTGCTAAATCGCATTCTGGCCGGCAATCACGGCCTGCGCGTGGGGGTCCTGGTCAACGACTTTGGCTCGATCAATATCGATGCCGAGCTCGTCGTCGGGGTGGATGGCAACATGATCAGCCTTTCCAACGGCTGCGTCTGCTGCCAGATTCGCGACGACCTCATCGAGTCGGTCGTCGCTTTGCTCGGGCGGCCGGAGAGCATTGAGTACATCCTGCTCGAAGCCAGCGGCGTCGCCGATCCCGCCGGGATCTTCGTTACCTTCACCGATGCCAATCTGCGCGACCGGGTGAGGCTGGACAGTGTCACCTGCGTGGTGGACGCGGAGCAGGTGTTCGCGCACCCCGAGTATCCGCCGCTAATGCAGCTTAAGCTCCAGCAGGTGGGCTTCGCGGACATGCTGATCCTGAACAAGGTGGAGCTTGCGGGTCCCGAGCAGGTCGCAAAGGTCCGGGCCTGGCTTGACGAGCATTTCAACAACCTGCGGATTGTCGAGACCAACTACTGCGAGGTCCCCTACGAGATTCTCCTGGGTGTCGGCCGTTTCGATCCGGCTCGGACCGGCCTCAACTCGCACGCCGTTGAGCACACCTGCGCTGACGCGAACTGTCATGATGAATCACATGGGCACGACCACCATGGACGGGACCATTCGAAGGTTTTCAGCACCTGGAGCTACCAAACGGACCAACCGCTGGCGCTGGAAGCATTGCGGGAAACCATGCGCAAGTTGCCGGGAAGCGTTTACCGGGCTAAAGGGGTGGTATACGCAGCCGATGCGCCGCGGCAGCGCGCAGTGGTGCAGGTGGTCGGGCGGCGCGTGGACATCTCGTTGCAAGACGAGTGGGGCCAGCGCGCGCCCCGCACCCAGATCGTGGCCATTGGTGCGCCCGGCAGCCTCGACGCGAGTCTGCTGGAAAAGACACTCTCCTCCTGCATTTCGCCCGGGTTGCTCGCCCACGGTAGTCAGCAACCCGTGAGTACGGTGTGAAACAAAGTTTCCAGTAGCCGCCGGCATCTGCCTCCAACGACAACCCCTAAATCGCCAACCAGTTTATGAAAACATTTCGGCAATTCTCCCAGCGCATCGTGTGGCTGTCGGCACTGGCAGCCGTCATTCAAATCGTTAGTTTGGCGCGGGGCGCCGACCTGGAGGCATGGCCCTTGGTGCTGGTGCCAAACGGTGTCACCAACACGATCTACCAACCGCAACTCGACTCGTGGGATTACTCTACTCTCACGGCGCACGCGGCGATGGCCGTGCAGCCCGCGGGAGCACCGCAACCCACGTTTGGCGTGATCTACGTGACGGTGAAGACGCTGGTCGACCGGGCGGAGCGCAGGGTGTTCTTCGAGGCGCTGCAAATCACACAGGTTAACTTTCCCTCCGCGCCGGCGCAGGCCGACGGTTGGGGGGCGACCTTGCAGGCGGTTTTGCCGGGGCAAGTCCGCAGCATCTCGCTCGATCGGATCGAGGCCAGCCTCGCTATTCTCCAAGCCCGTCAGAACGCGCAAGGTTTTCCCCTCGGCAACATCCCGCCGGCAATCATTTTTTCCAGCCAGCCCGCCATGTTGGTTCCTGTGGACGGGCCGCCGGTCTATCGCCCCATGGAAAAATTGGCGGTCGAACGCGTCTGGAACACCCGCGCGCTGCTCCTGCGGGACAAATCGGGTAAGCACTACCTGCATTTATTTGACGGCTATGTGGAAGCGCCCGACCTCGGCGGACCCTGGACTGTGGCCAAGAAAGTTCACAAGGATATCAAAAAGGCCGAAAAGATGGCCGTGGACGCCAAGCAGGTGGACCTGTTGGCCGGCCAGGAAAATCCGGACACGAAACAGAAACCATCACTCACGTCCACGCCGGTCCCCGTGCTGTACCTCACCACCACGCCCTCGGAGCTGATCGTCACTGACGGCACGCCCATGTGGATGCCGATTCCCGCCACACAACTGCTGTACGTTACCAACACCACGTCACATGTATTCAAGCACCTGCTGGACCAGAAGACTTACGTGTTGGTTTCCGGCCGCTGGTTCCGCGCTGCGGCCAACGACGGGCCGTGGGAGTTTGTTCCGGGCGAGAGTCTGCCGGTGGACTTTGCGCAGATCCCCGATGACAGCCCCAAGGAAAACGTGAAGGCGTCTGTGCCCGGAACCCGGCAGGCGCAGGAAGCGGTCATCGCCAATGGCATCCCGCAGAACGCCAAGGTGGACCGAAAGCAGGCGCAGATGTCCCCACCGCCGCAATACGAAGGGCCGGTGGAACTGAAACCCATTGATGGCACCCCCTTGGACTACGTTTTCAACTGCGCAACCCCGGTCATCAGGGTGGACGAGTCTACCTGGTATGCCTGCCAGAACGGCGTGTGGTTTACGGCCACCACGGCCAACGGTCCCTGGTTCGTGGCAACCCGTGTGCCGTCCATTATCTACTCCATCCCGGTCACCTCGCCGATGCACTATTTGACCTATGTCCGCGTCTACTCCTACGACGCAAACTACGTTTATGTTGGCTCAACGCCTGGCTACTACGGCACGGTCGTCACCACGTCGGGCACGGTGGTTTATGGCACCGGGTATGTGTATCCGGCGTATGTAGGCACGACGATATACGTCTCCTACCCGATCACTTACGGCTACGCATGCAACCCGTGCTGGACGCCCTGGGCCGGGTGGTGCTATGGCTTCGGTGCCGGCTGGACTGTGCGCGTGAGTTGGGGCTATTGTCCGCCAGCCCCTTACTGGGGACCTTACGGGGCCTGGTGCTACGGCTACCACTATAACGCCTATGGCGGCTTCGCCGCCTGGGGACCGTACGGCTGGGCCGGCTCTTCGGGCTACGTCTATCACCAAAGCGGGCCGTGGACAGGGGTGAGCCGCACTTCGGGCGGTTACAACGCCTGGACCGGCAACGCCTGGGCATCGCAATATGGTCATGCCTACAACTCCTCCACCGGCACGGCCGTGGCCGGCAGCCGCGGCACGGTGCAGAATGTTTATACGGGCAACTACGCCTCCGGCGCACAGGGCGTGGCTCACAACACGCGCACTGGCGCAACGGCGGTTGGCCAGAAGGCCACCGTGGGCAACGCGTACACCGGGAATTCCGCAACCGCCGCACGCGGCGCCGTTTATAACCCAAAGACCGGACAGGCTACCGCTGTCAGCGGCGTGAAGACCAGCCAGGGTAGCGCCGTGAACGTGGGCGGTCACACCGTGGCCGCGAACGATGGCAATGTTTACCGCCAAAGCAGCTCGGGCGGCTGGGAGCAGATGACTAAGCCCACGCAAAGTCCGAGCTCTTTCTCAAGCGCGCAGCGTCCGAGTTCTTCCTCATTCGAGCAGCAGAGAAGTTCGTTCGAGAGCGAGGCCCAATCGCGGAACTGGGGCGGCCAACGCGCGCAAAGCTTTCAGGGAAATCGTCCGTCCTTTGGGGGCGGTGGCTTCCGAGGAGGTGGCGGTCGGCGCTAATCACATACAAACGGACGCCGACCCACAACTCCATTCAGCATGAAGAATTCATGGGACTCCTGTTTCTGTCGCTTAAGAGCTGAAAAACCAACGAGTCACGTTTTTGCCAATAGCAACCGAAACTAAACAAAACACAAACACTGTCTATGAAAAAAACAAATCTGCTGAAACTCGCGGCCCTGGCTTTAACGCCGGCGGCTGTGCTCACGTTCACCTCCTGTTCCTCCACGACATCCCAAACTCAAGGGGAGGGCGCGACGATGGTTGCGGCCCAAAAAGGGGTGCCTGGTGGCACGATCGTGGAGACCTACAAAATCACCGCGACGGTAACCGCGGTTGACGGGGCCAGCCGAAAAGTGACACTCGCCATGGCGGACGGCGAGAAGACAACGTTCAAAGTCGGGCCGGAGGTGGTGAATTTCGGCCAGATCCAGGTCGGGGACCAGGTCAAAGCGACGGTGGCCGAACAACTCGTCGTATTCGCGCGGAAGAATGGCGAGCCGGCGCGTGACGGCGAAACCGCCGCGGTGGCCCTCGCACCGGTCGGGGCCAAACCAGGCATACTCATGGCAAACACCGTTGAAGTCACTGCCAAGGTCCAGGCCATTGACCTGGAGCATCACAAAGCAACGCTTCAGTTTCCGGACGGCCACTCCAAAACCCTCAAAGTTCGCCCGGACGTTGACCTGACGCAGGCAAAGCTCGGCGACGAGGTGGTGTTCCGCACCACCGAGGCGTTGGCGATCCTGGTGGAGAAGCCCTGAGCTGGAAAGGGACAACATGGAGGCCAAGTGAAAGCAAAAGTTATCCGTAGTCCGGGGACAGAGTTCGGGAGCGCAACCGTGGAGGCGAACAAGACAGCGAGCAAGGCAGTGCGAGCAGTTTGCGACTGCTTCCTGGTATTGATTGCGATGGTTCTCTTACCTGGATGCAGCTCGACGCGCGTCAAAAGCACTTCAAATCCCGCCGGCATGAGCGACGGTCCATTCGGTAATGTGATGGTGGTAGGTGTGGATGAGCGTGCCGACTTCCGCAACGCGTTCGAAAGCGATGCCGTGTCGTTCCTGAAGGAGCACGGTGTGGCGGGGAATGCCAGCCACGACAGTTTCAGCCTGGATGAGTTGAAAGGCGACCGGGAACAGATTCGTCAGAGACTCCTGGCGGCGAAGGTGGAATCGGTTCTGTCGGTTCGGGTTACCGATCAAACCGATTCAGCGCCTGGGGGTCCCCCGGTCACCCTGGGCAACGTAGGTGCAGGAGCGGTATACGAATCGGCTTATAACGCCCTGACGATGCCCGGAGGGAGCGATAATTACAACGTGCGCCTTGCGGCCAGGCTTTACCGCGTTTCTGATGGTGTGGTCGTGTGGACCGCCATGATGGATACGGTCGTGAAGGAGGACTATGACTCGATTGTGCTGCTGCGAGGCGTGGCCAAGACGATCGTGGACCGAATGGCCAGGGACAAGATGATTCCATGAGCAGGAGACGCGGATGGTGAATACCAAGCTTCCTGGAGCCCTATCCTGGACTGCGGTGGCAGAGCGCAGCGGCGACACCGCTTTTGGGAGTCCAACCAAGCCGGCAAAGCGGCGTGGCGCTTCGCTTCCCGCCGCAGTCCAAAAGGATTCGGTTGCCCTATCTTGGACTGCGGTGGCAGAGCGCAGCGGCGACACCGCTTTTGGGAGCCCGACCAAGCTGGTAAAGCGGCGTGGCGCTTCGCTTCCCGCCGCAGCCCAAAAAGATTTGGTTGCCCTATCTTGGACTGCGGTGGCAGAGCGCAGCGGCGACACCGCTTTTGGGAGCTCGACCGAGCTGGCAAAGCGGCGTGGCGCTTCGCTTCCCGCCGCAGTCCAAAAAGATTCGGTTCAAAAGGATTTGGGTGCGGCTTGGCTGCGGCCAATTCGGCAACTGGCTCTTAACGACAGCCTGATACTGGTCATGTCGCTGGGCCTCGCCGGTTGCGCCCATTATCCGGTCAATGCCCCGAAGACTGTCGACCGCCCTGAGGGGTATTATTATCAGAATCATAAGCGCGAGAATAATTCCGACGACATCCTGATGTTGCTGGCCTTCTCGGGCGGAGGTACGCGCGCGTCGGCGTTTTCCTACGGTGTGCTTGAGGCGTTGCGGGACACCACCTTTGATGTCGATGGGAAAAAGCGACGCCTTTTGGACGAAGTCGATGCCATCTCGTCGGTTTCCGGCGGCAGTGTTACCGCCGCCGCCTATGGCCTCTACGGGGACCGAGTGTTCGACGTTTTCGAGTCCGCGTTCTTGAAGCGAAATGTTCAGCGCGCCCTCCTAGGTCACGTGGTCAACCCGCTGCATTGGCCGGCGCTTTGGTCCTCCACTTATGGCCGGTCAGACATGGCCGCAGAGTATTACGACAAGATCCTGTTCAAGAACGCACGCTTTGGGGACCTGGAAACGAACAACACTCCGTTCCTCATGATTAACACGACCGATGCCGCCACCGGAACCCGGCTCTCGTTTACGCAGCATTTTTTTGA
>CAZUVM010000027.1:0-57831 GCA_964623885.1 uncultured Verrucomicrobiota bacterium | reverse complement strand
AACATCGCCGGAGATTACACACCTTAGAAATTTCAATCGAAGACACACCCCGATGGGTGTAACCCCAGCGCAGTCCTGATGCTTACGCAAAATTTAAAGCTCCTTAATTGGACAGCAGTGCGGGACATCCCGGCCCGCAGCGCGTTGACAGCATGCGCGCATCGGAAATACTCCAATTTTTCACGGCTGCGCCCGAACACCAAAACTATTCCTCAGCGCCTGCCCTGCCCTGGCGCCGGTGTCCTGGCCGTTTTTGAGAACGGGAATGCCGTTGACCAGGACGTAGGAGATCCCAATCGGATAATGATGAGGATCTTTATAAGTCGACTCATCCCGGATCTTCTCCGGATCGAAAACCACCACATCGGCCCAGAATCCCGGATGGAGTTCGCCACGGCCGCGGAAATGAAAGGTATTCGCCGGCAAACTGGTCATTTTGCGGATGGCATCTTCCAATCGCAGCACCTTCAGTTCATGCACGTACCGCGCCAGCACGCGCGCATTGTTGCCATAGCCGCGCGGGTGCGGCACGCCCTCGCCGAATTTCCGCAAACCGCTGTCGGCGGCGATCATCGTGTTGGGATGACGCATAAAGATTTGGAGATCATCCTCATTCATCCCGTGAAACACGCCGCTGGCACCGCCGTTCTTTTGGATCTCCAATACCATTTCGATTTGGTCATCGAGTGAATCGGAGCCGCGTTTTGCGCGGGCGGCTTCGGCGATATTCATTCCGTTCAGCGATTTATCATGGTTGTACGAGGCAATGACCGCGTACGACAGATCGCGCTGGGCTTTGCTGCTGATCATGCGCTTCATTTCTGCCACGATCTTCGCCTTCTGGTCCGGATCTGCCAATCGCTCCAGGAATTTCTTTTGGCCGCCTTCGCGAGCGCTATCCGGGATCAGTTGGCTGATGCCGGTGCTCGAGGCGGTGTAAGCATATTGGTCCTGGGTGATGTCGAGACCTTCGGTGCGCGCCTTTTCAATGACAGCCAGAACCTGCGTGGCCTGACCCCACGCGCTCGGGCCGGCAAGCTTGATATGCGACACTTCGGCCCGAACGTGAGCTTCTCGGGCGACACGGAATACTTCATCGAGGGCCTCGTAAATGCGCGAATCTTCGTGACGCATATGACTGGTATAGATCCCGTCATAAGGGGCGGCGACTTTGGCCAACTCAACAATTTCGTCGGTTTTGGCAAAAGTGCCGGGCAGGTAAATCAAACCGGTGGAAAGACCGACCGCGCCGTCTTTCATCCCCTGCTCTACCAGGGTCTTCATCGCGGCCAACTCCTCCGCAGAAGGCGGGCGATCGAAGCTTCCGCCCATCGCCTTTTCGCGAACGGTGTTGTGGCCGATCAAGGTCGCCACGTTTACTGCGAGATTGGCGCGCTCAACCGCTTCAAAGAACTTTGCAATATCTAACCTCGAGGAGCCGCAATTCCCGGCCACAATGGTGGTCACGCCCATCCGGATAAAGTTCTCGGCTCGCGGCATATCGGCGACATCGTCCGCGTGTGTGTGGACATCGATAAACCCGGGCGCGACGATCAGGCCCCCAGCGTCGATCTCCGATTTGGCATCGCCTTCGCAGCGACCTATGGCGGCAATTCGTCCGTCCTTGATTCCAAGATCGGCGAAAAAGGCCGGATTGCCGGTCCCATCAACGATCCTCCCATGCCGGATGACAACGTCAAAGCTCTCGGCCTGGATCAATGGCGCACACGCGAGGAGCCAAAAAAACAGGAGTGAACGATTCAAAATCATAATGCCTTCGCCGCTTATACACTTGCGTCTTGAGCAAGGCCAACGTTTTATCCGTTCATCGGTCTTCTTGACCTCGCTCTTGGTTCTCCTATGTTCAAGGTTCACAATTTACGATGAAGATCTCTTTGTTCGGCATTACGCAAATCAAAGTCGGAAAGCACAATCTGAAAGATCCGCGGCTCGATCAGGCCGACAAACTGGTCGAGGCGGACAAGAAAACCTACGCCCAGGTAGATGTGTTGGGCGAAGACCAGTTGTTAGACGCGGACGCCATTCTGGCGACGGAAGAGACGAAGGCGGATCTAATCCTCAAGGACCTTGAGTTTGTCGAGACCCGGCTCGGTCGCGACCCGCAGCCCGCCGAGCGCACTGCGCTCGAAAAGATCAAAGGCCTGCTTGAAGCAGAGAAATTCCTGTTCAACTCCGGGCTTTCACCAGAGGACCTGCAAGCCATCGCCGCGCACAATTTTTATACCAGCAAACCGACCACGGTCGCCTCTCCGGATGATCTTCAGAACCCGGAGCAGCTCCTGCTGCGCGCTTTTGCGGAAGCGGGCTACATCTCGTTTTTGACGGTTGGCGGGAAAGAAAACCGGGCATGGGCTATCCGCGCGGGCATTAACGCATGGGAGGCAGCCGGGGCGATCCATACGGACATCCAGAAAGGCTTCATTCGCGCCGAGATTATCAGCTTTGCCGATTTCATCGCCGCCGGCGGGGAGACCCAAGCGAAGCGCGCCGGGAAGCAGCGGCTCGAAACCAAAAACTACATTGTGCAGGATTACGATCTCACCAATTTCCGGTTTAACAAAACGGGCGGATGAATAATGTAGTCGCCTCAGAAGGCAGGGCCTCCTCACATGAACCTACGAAGCGAAGGCGCCCTCGCCGGTTTTCTCGTATCGCCCAAGCTCACCAAATAGTGACTAGAAATGACGAAGCGACAATGCGGTTGGCGGAGGCGCCAACCGCTGCGCCCGAGGCGGGCGCGGTCCCTTCTATTGAATCGTTCCGGTCCTGAGGAGGAGAGGGAGATCATCTGCCGCGGTGTGATTCAATGTTCATATATCCGTTAGTGCTTGCGCGTAGGTCGTTGCGAGTAGAGGTTCTGCCTCGCGTTTATGATACGTGTGGTTAGGCTCGGCAGTCCGAGGATGGCAGGCGAAGGGTTGCGCATCGGAACCGTTCGTCGTCCGCCGCGGGGTGTGCCGAAATCGAATTTCTCTTCACAGAACTGGTACGACGTGTGGTTCCCCAACCTGGCGCCCAGCGTGCCAACAATGAAGCAGGCGCAAGCCGCGACGACACCAGCGCAGTGGGCCAAATTCATCAAGAAGTACAGGGCTGAGATGAATGATCCGGAACATAGCCACGCGCTCGATTTGCTGGCGGCTATGTCCCACCAGTGCAACTTCTCGGTAGGATGCTATTGCGAGAACGAAGCGCATTGTCACCGATCTGAACTCAGGAAATTGCTCGCCGAGCGGGGAGCGGAGATCGAGGGTTCGAAGTAGCTTCGCCTCGCATACGTGGTTGGATTCAGGCGTCGCTACGCGACGCAATGCGTTTGCGGGTCCGCCACCGTGGACTGAGGTCCACGGCTACTTTCATTTCATCGCTAACGCGATGGCGGAAACATGTGGCTCATGACGAGCCTCACGGGACCAGACGCACGTGATAGAAACGCTGGGTTGAGACGCTCACGTCGTTGGTGATATTGAGCGGATAGCCGGTGCCCATCATCGGCACGCCGATGGCAATCCAGGAGCCCGAAGCGAGATCATCCCGGTACTCGAGCTGGTATTGCTGGCCCGGAACTGTCGCGAACGAAAATACGAGCTGACCACCGCTGCCCGCCAGATTGAAATTCGACAGAACTGGCGGGAGCAAGACGATCGCGTTAAAACTCTGGGTTGCGCTGAGGCTGGGGATGCCGTTGTCGGCCACGACCACGGACAAGTGGTTGGTGGCCGGGGCAAAGGCCGGGGTCCACAGCAATAAGCCAGATGAAGCATTAATATTAGCTCCGCTAATTGTTGAGGAACCGAGACTAAACGTGAGCGTCTGGGGCGGCTGATCGGAATCGGTTGCCACCGCGCCCACGACGAGCGTCTGGCCCAGGGTAAGGAACCGATCGGCGATGGGTGACAGAACCGGCGGAGAATTCGGCGCCACATTGTTAGTGCCGGGAGTCGGCGTTGCCATGAAGTAAAATCCGGGCGCGCCGTCCGGATACCTGCCGTCGCTGATATCATCGGTTTGGGCCCCGTAATTGAGAAAATCAACGGCCCGGCCGTCGACCCCGTACAGCCCGATGCTTTCGCCGCTCTTGCTGAGCTTGAAATTAACGTGCAGGTCGGGAGTGCCATTGGTGTTTTTGCTGTCGGCCCATACCAGTAGAAAACCGTGCGGCGGAATTGAGTAGCCGGCCGGGATCTCAACTTTGAATTGGTTGGTCAAATTGTCGGTCAGGAAATAACCGGCGAGATTGGCGGTATTCGTGCCGTAGTTGTAGAGCTCGAACCAATCGCTGTATTTGCCCGTGACCGGGTCGAGCAAAGTATGGGTGTTGCCGGCCATGAGTTCGTTGATGACGACGGTCAACGGTGCACTGGATCCGTCGTTCGTGCCGCCGGGCGTGGCATAGAAAAACTCCTGGCGAGCAAAGCTCTGGCCATCAGTAAATGAGCCATAGGAATGGTTGAGCCCAATACCGGCATAATCTACATAATCGAGCACCTGCGGCTGGCTGTTATAAAACCGAGTCAAGGCGAGCGAGCCGGTGACGCTGGGCAGCGTGAAACTGGTGTGGAGTTCGGTCGTTGTTGACAGACCGGGCTGAGCATCGGCAAAGACGACTTTGAATTCATCAGGGTTGATGGATGTGCCGGCCGGAAATGCCCAAAGACCAAGGTTATTGTAATTGGTAGAGAGACACAGGCCATCCAGCGTAATTGCATTCGTGCCCGGGTTGTAGAGTTCGAGCCAGGGGACGCGCTGACCGGCGCGGTTGGTGATACCGGTGAGGTTGTCGGCCTGCAGCTCATTGATCCAGAGCGGCGGAAACGGAGGCAGATTGGTGAACACGGTGTTGGTCGCGGTGGGGCTCGCGGCCGGCGGGAAACCGGCCGCCCAATTCCCGGCGCGCCAGTTGTCCTGGCGAGGATCGAGCAATTGCAGGGAACTGCCAGTGCCGTTGGCATTGGTCGGCCATGGGAGCGACGTCGCATAACGCACCCTGGTAACCACCACATCGGTGGCAGAATTCGTGCCCGGCTTAACCAGGGAGAGGGTTTCGCCATCGGGCTGCAAGGTGCCGTCGAAAGTATCGAACACCAGGTTGGTGGAGCCGTAGGCGACGGCAAAATCGGCGCGATTCGCCGCGAGCACGAGGAAGCTGTTTGGAGCGAGCAGCGAGCCTTGCGGGAAAGTATAGGCCAAACCGTGAAAATCCCAGCCGGAGAGGTCGAATGAAGTGTTGCTGGAGGTATTATAGAGCTCGACGAATTGAGCATTGGTCACGGCCGGGTTGCACATGATTTCATTGATCGCGATTTGGCCGACGGCCGACGGAACGGTGCCGGTCAAGTTAGCCGTGATGTAATTGCTGGCGCCCGGCACGGGCTGATTGTTCGGACTGACGCCAACGACACTGAACTGATTAGCGCCCGGCTGCAGCGGAAGCGTCGCCGTCCAAGTGGTCGTGCCGGTCCAGGTGACTGGGAAAGTGGCGCCATTGAACCAAATGGAACTCACGGCAACCGGCGCGGTGCCCGCGAGCAGGGCGGTGTCGTTCGTGACCACAATAGAATTGATCGCGAAAGGCGCGGAAACGGTGGCGAGTTGCGACTGCAGGTAAGCCAGGCGCTGGCTGAACCAGATCTTCACGGCGGTGGGATCAGTAAAAGCCTGCCCATCGCAATACTTGATGCCATTGGCGAGCAACGAATGATACTTGGCGTCCATGACCGGATAGCAATTGGTCGGCTGCATCGGCCCGTTGATCGCGTTCTGAACGGTGCGCCAATAGGCCCGGGCAAATGGGGGAAACGTAAACATTCGGGTAATCGTGGGGTCCTCAGCATTAAACAGGGTAGCCGAAGAGGCGGCATACTGGCTGGGGCGCGGGCTGCCAGCGAGCATCGCCCAGTCGAGATCGAACATGTAAAGCAGCCATTTCCCGTTAGGCGGCAGATACGCGTACATGTTCTTGCCGATGTCGTGGCCGTAAGCATCGAAGTTCGCGATGATGTGCTCGGTGGCAAAAATGGCCATCCATTCCTCGATATCGACCAACCCCATCACGGCGCCCGTATATGGCTGCGGCGCGGCGCTGTTGACCGCATCCACCAGCGCAAAAATGTTGGAATAGTCGTCGCGGAGATCGGTGGAGCGGAACATGAAATTCCAACGGTATTTCTCGCGTTTTTTAACTCCGCCGGTGGTCGTGAAAAGCTGGAGGCGAGGTTCGGGATCCGCAGTGAGGCCGGCGGAATCGTTGAATTCGAAGGCGCGCTCGATTTTGAACAACTCGCCATTTGAATCAGTGGGCGACCATTCTTTCACGAACCCTCCGGCGGGCTGGACGACCGCCTCAAAGGTGGCGGCGCGGGCGTCGTCGGTGACGCCGTTAACGTGAAGGCGAATGGTATGACGGTGGCTCCAAGGCAGGTTTAATTTGTCCGCGATCCAGTAACACATTTGCTCCTGGAGCGCGGAGGTTTCGCCACCATGTCCGCCCGGCCAGTCAATCACGAGCTCGGTGTCGCCGATGAAAGGATCGTCATTGCCGAAGGCGATGCTGTAGCCGCAGCGTCCGCAGGTCGGGCCGCAATAGCCCGGCGAGATGTAGGGGCTTCCCTTGTATCGCGCGCCGGCGTTGTAAATCACGCGAGTATTCCCCAGGACAAACGTGACATCGTTGTCGCTGTTATCGAGCTTCAGATTGCCGCTCCAGGTGTTGAGCGTGTTTTGGGTCATCCAAAGCCGGTAGACCGGGAAGTTTCCGGTGGGCTGAACTTCGCCGAAGCGGATCAAGCACTCGCGAGTCGGAGCGTTGTTAGGGAAGGTAGCGGTCGCCGCCGGCAGGGCTTTGTCGGTTGCCTGCACGTAAAACGCAATCGTGGAGCCGCTGGCCTGCCCTGGAATCGTGGCGCTGAAGACGCCATCGCCCGCGACCGCATCGCCGCCGGTTCCGTCGTCGGTCATCACGGCGGTAGAATAGGTCGAGCTTGGGTCCAGGCGATATTTGAGGAGCACGGAAGCGAGGCCGTCCGGATCGCCGACGCGAGCGGTGACCACGACCGATTGTCCGGCTTGAGGAAGAGTCGGCGAATGGGTTACGGCGGTAATGGCGGGCGGCGCGTTACCCACGTAACGGCTGTTGCGCGCGCCGGGCGTTCCGGGATTAACCGGCGTGGGCAGCTCACCGGAGCACTCGAGCCAGTTGCCGCGCAGGCGCAACAGGATTTCCGGCGCGCCTTTGAGCCAGCGAACGGCAGCCCGAATTGTGACATTGGTTGCACCGGCGGACAGCGGCGTGGAAAGCAAGCAGCGAACGCGGTTGACCTGGTTATCGCCTTTCTCGACCGCGCGCAGATGATAGCACCGGGTGCTGTTATAGCCCTCAGTCGTTTCCTGGCTCGAGGTTTTCTCGGTGCCCTCGGCGACCCATCCGCCGGCGCCGCCCTCAAAAGTCGAGTTGGTGATCAGGTTATTGCCGTTGGAATCGAGGGCCTGGATATTGTCGATCAGGCATTCTCCGGCGCCTTGCAGCAGCACCTGCAGTTCATCGGCTGCGACATCGCCATTGTCGATCGTGCCGGTGGCCGAAATAGTGGTCCACGGGGCTTTGTGGGTTTCATCGCTGTCAGCCCAGTTCGGGGCGAGGCGATGATCGGCGTGGGGATCAATGAGCTCGAGGCTGGACCCACCGCCCGCGGACCACTGCGACCAACGGCCACCGATGCCATAGGTAACTTCATCCACGGTAATATAGATGGAATTAGTCTGCGCCACGCCGGAGTTGTTGGTGGCAATGGTGGTGTCGAACATGGCGAGCGCAATCCGTTCACCCTGATGGGACAGTTTGCCGCTGAAGTTGCCGATCAAGTTGCCGGAATTCAGGTTCGGGTATTCGGTCAAAAGTCGCGCCGCATTTCGCGCCACGACCAGGTAGCCGCCCGCAGGAACAATCGTATCGGAAGGAAAGGAAAACCCGATGCCGGACACGAATTGCCAGCGCGTGAGG
Source organism: uncultured Verrucomicrobiota bacterium (assembly GCA_964623885.1). GTDB lineage: Bacteria > Verrucomicrobiota > Verrucomicrobiia > Limisphaerales > UBA8199 > CAZUVM01. Next base: position 49,811 of record CAZUVM010000027.1, on the reverse strand, counting down.
TCTACGGCATTCGTGCCGCGATTATAAAGCTCGAGGTACTGGTCGTCGTCATTGAGCGAAATCGGATTGTACATCAGTTCGTTGATGACGACATCGCTGACGCGGATCGGCGCGTTATTGGTTCCCGGCGTCTTTGCCGTAAGCCGATAAAACCGGTCTCCCCCGTCAGGATACCGGCCGGTGGCAACGCCGTTTTCCTGGCCTTCAAACCGCACCGCGTCGAGCACACGCGTTCCGGACGGGTTTTTGAAATAGATCGTCTCGCCGGCGGCGCTGAGCGCAAAATGCATATTCGTCTCGGTGTAAAAAACGAAACCGCGCGGCGGCAGAATGGTCCCGGGCGGAATGACGAAGAGGTTTGTGACCGGATGATCGCTGAGCGTGCAGCCGGAGATATCGATAGGTTGCGAACTATGATTGTAGAGTTCAATGTAGTCGTAATCCGGTGGATCGGTATGGGCGAGGAACTCGTTTATGACGACGTTCCGCAGCGGGTCGAAAGAGATGGGATCCAGCCGACCGGGTGAGCCGCCCACCGAATCGCTGGCGGCCCAGGCGCGCGGGTCGTTTTCGCCGTAAGAAGGCCGGGCGAGGACCAAAGAATGGCCGGCGCCATCGGCGGCCGCCGGCCAGGGCGGTTGATCGGAGTAATCGGTTTCCAGCAGCAGGGCGCCCGACTGGTTATACAACTGAACGGATCCGGCGCCGCCCGGTAAGCTGTTGGTGTACGGCCCGAAGACGCCAGACAGGCCATAAGCGGCCTGGAGATCGGCGGGCGAGCGAGCCGCTACGACAAAGCCCCCGCCCGCGAGAATTGAGCCAGGGGGGAACGTGAAGTTAATGCTGCCATCCAGGCGATAACCGCTGATGTCCTGGGGCTCGCCGCGCGAGTTAAAGAGCTCGACGTATTCCAACAGGCTGTTGGTCGGATGATACATGATCTCCGAAATGACCAGGCTCGTAGAACGGCTGGCCTGGCCGAGCGGTTCGAACGGCAGCGGCGTGCCGATTCCCACGGAAGTTACAGTTGAGAAATCGCGAAATGCGCCGGTGGCGAGCTGGTTCGTGTTATAGCTCGAAACGACAAAACCGAGGTAGAGGTTGGAGGCAAGACCGGCGGTCATCGAGCCAAGCTGTGTCCAGTTGGTGCCGTCGTATCCGGCAAATCCCGTAAACGCGTTGCCCGCGCGTTTCAACCGCAGCCACATATTGGGATAGTTCACCGGGAACGAACCCGACAGCGTGGGCGCGCCATTGGTGGCAGAACGGACTTCGAAGAACGCGCCGCTGATGGAAGGCGTGGCGAGGGCGGCGGCAAACCGCGCGCCTGCAGAAGGATCTTCCCGCGCCATCAAACCGGCTTCGGACCAGGCATCCGCGAGGCTGAGCGAATCCAGCCGGACGCGATAATCGAAATCGCCGGTGACCAGCACGTAAGCGAGCTGGCATTGATCGTTCGTGCCGCCCAGGCCTCCCCCACCGCCGGACAAATTCAAGCCATTGCCGGCGAGCACCTGGCCGCCGACTGGCAGCGGATTGCCAATAGCAATTGGTATATAAAGATAGGCGGTAAAAGCCGCCGAAGAGTTTGGAGCGATCACGTTTCCGGCGGCGGATTGATCCGCCAAATTGCTGACGAACACGGTATACGGCGCGTGATCGATCATCGGCGCTACGGTAAGCACAATGTTGCTTTGAGAAGGATCGAGGGCAGCGCCGGACACGGCTACGCTGCCATTGGTGCCAGTGAGCGAGAAATTGGCGATGTTCGTCGCGGTGTTGAGTTTGATGCGCTCCGAGAACATGAGTTGCACGTTGGTCAGCCCCAGAGATTGCGCACCGAGCAAAACCGGTTTGTTCGTATCCGCGATGACGGTCAGAGTAGCGACCGCGCTGGTAGCGGATAATCCGGTGGTAAAGTAATTCGATGCGACGGCCTGGAACTGGGCGTTGTTATCGGCCAGAGCGGCAGAAGAAAGAGATAAAACGGAATTGGTGCCTCCCGGAATGGCGGTCCCATTCTTGTACCACTGGAGGGTTGGGGGCGGACTGCCGCCCGCCACGGAGTAAAAGCTGACCGGCGACAACTCCGTAACCGTCGTGTTGGTGGGTTGAGTCGTGAAGACCGGAGCGGTCTGAAAGGCCAGCAAACCGCTGACCGCATAGATGCCGGTCGACCTGGCGGAGGAAGCGATACCGAAGGTCAGGCTAGCCAAGGGCTTGTTGTTGGCACCAAGCGCGGCGAGCAGGTCGATGGTGGTTTGGTAGAAACGCGGGTTAGTGGGCGCGCCCTCGGTCGTACCGGCGCTGAGGCTGATGCGTTCGGTGCCGTTGAGGGCGTAGCCGGAATTGTTGAACCAGTCGGGAGCGTTATAGGTCGTCGTGTAAGTGCTGTTGTCAGTGAAGCGCAGGGTCAACGTGCCGGCGCTCGTGGCAATGGCGTTCGCCGAATTGGCAATGACCGCAATCCGGGCATAAGTAGCCGGCGTGGGCAGCGTCAGTGAGGCGTTGCTCGTGCCGGTGTCGCTGCTGAGCACCAGGGCATTCAAGCTGGTATACGGTTGGAACTGAAAAAGCGTGGTCCCGTCCAGAGCACTGGTGAAAGCGCCGGAGACCGGCAGGCCGTAAGTTTTGCCCGGCAGGCCGCTTTGGTAAAACGTGTTGCCTTCGCCAGGATTCAATTCCGACGCGTAGTTATTGTAGGGTGGACCGGTAGCAGTGTTTTCGACCACCACATCCCAATTGAACCCATTCACCACCACGGGCGTCATGTTGGTGGACGGCGACATCTCTTCCAGACGGAACCCGCTCAGCGCGTAGCAATACGGGCCATTCCCCGTGCCGCCATAGGGAATGGTGTTGGTATACTGAGTTGTGAGCACTGAGAAGGAACCGTTGCTGGCGGGAACGATCATTTCCCAGTCGGCCATATCGCCGTTGGTGTTGATACCGGTATTGATAGCGACCTGGTTGGCGGCCAGGCCGTTAGTGTAACCGCCGGCCGTGTGCGCGCTAACGAATGACCGGGCACCGTCCAATTCGAACAAAGACCAGCGATTGGAATAACCACCATTTCGGACGGCGCTGCCTTTGAAGCTGTAAATCATGCCGGGGTTCAACCCGGTGAAAGTGTAGACCACGGTGGAACTGCCGGTCACTTGCGCGGCAGCGTCGCTATCCCCTGCTCCCTGGAAATCGACGTATCCGTTGAAAGTGTTATAGAGGGGAGTACCGGGGTTGGGATTGCCAGCAGTGGGGCTGGGGTTAACGGTGCCGGTGCGTGTGATGGTCAGCGTGACCGGCAAAGGCGCTCCGGACACGATGTTCTTGAGCGGGCCGCCGGCGCCAGGCGAATTGCCGAAAATATTCCAGGTCGTGGCGTTGGAATGAGTTGTGACTCCGATGACTCCGGGAGCGTGGTCGTTGAAGGCAACAAACTGGGCAGAGGCTGACAGGGCGAAAAGGCACGCACCGGCGAGCAGGACACGATGAGGAATCGGCTGCAGGTAAACAGGGCGCCCAGGCAGGGATGTGGGGGTCGAAAAAACCGGGCGAATAAGACGGCGAGAAAGACGCACAGCGTTAGTTTGTATAGGGGTTCCGAGCTCAAGAGTCGAGCGAATTTGCTCAACCGGTCCAAGGTCCAAAGTCCAAGGTCCAAGTGGTTTGCATTTTTGAGTTTTGATTTGGGGTGGAAGTACGTGTGCGAGTTGGAAGCGCGCGCTCTCGGGGGCGGCGAATGCAGGCTCGGAGGCCTGCGCTACCTGCGGGAGCTAGGAATGAATCCGGCGCTCCGGCCGGGCGAGGTCGTCTCAGAGACCGATATCGACCTTTTGGACCAGCGTACGGATATGCCAATGCCCACGCAGCTCCGTAGTTTCTACCTCGAGATGGGAGATGGCTTTGAGTTTGTTCCGCATAACGCCGCCGCCTCTGGGCTGGAGGGCTGGGAGCGAAACTGGCTCAGCGATTACGCTATTTGGAACGCGGGTTTCTTCACCCCAATAGAGGAAGAAGTCTCCGGCGAGATCACTGCAGCGCATCTCCGAGTGGATCCGCAACTCCTGCAGGAGAAAGCCGAGCGAAGGAAACAGTGGGTCCCGTTTTACGGCTTTGTCGGAGGCGGCGACGTCCTCTGCTTGGACTCGGAGGGCAAGGTGCGCTTTTACGAGGCTCTAAACTGGAGAGCAAGTCCTACAACTTGGAATTTTGTGCGAGCTGATTCGCTCAGCGATTTAGCCCACAAGTGGAGCCGCTATTGCTTTGTTGCACCGGGTTGCGGATGGACTTCGTTCTGTTTTGGGCATTCAGGCGCTTTCGACTGGTCGCCCTCACGCTTCCCGCGCGGAATTCCTTGCGGTAATTTGGGAGCGCGGACATGAAGAATGAGCCGAAGCGTAATGGAGGCGACGGCGGGACGGCGCTCCTGCGGCGTGCTGGACGCCAGTGGCCCGCAGCGCCCCATCACGGGCGTTAGTGGCTGCAGGCCGCATCGGGTTATGAAGAAAAGAGATATTCACGAGATCTGCTCGGCAACTAACATTTCCATGGAGCCGAGGGGCGCAGCCCCTTTTGCTTGCGAAGATCGGTCCGGGTTTAACAGCGCCACGCTCCTTCCGGAGGCTCAACCCAGCGCCCGCGGCGCGCGTCACCGCTAGGCGCGCTATGGGAGAAGTGAAATTTCAATCATTGAGTTCGAAAAGGCTGATCCTGAGAAAACCAGCGGTGGATGACGCCAGAGAAGTCTTCGATCTTCGATCCAATGAACAGGTGAATCAGTATCTCGACAGGCAGGTCCCCATTTCAATTGAAGGCGCAGTCACATTCATTGAGAAGATCCTCGCCGTGGTAAATAAAAATCAGGGTTGTTATTGGGCCATTTGCTTAAAGGAGAATCCAAGACTTGTTGGAACGATTTGCTATTTCGATTTTTCAAGCGATCAAACTGCCGCGGAAATTGGGTATGAACTTCATCCCTTCTATCAACACAAGGGCATTATGCAAGAAGCACTCACCACAGTACTTCATTACGGGTTCCAGGTATTGCATTTGAAATGTATCTTTGCCTTTCCTTCCGCCGATAATGTTCCGTCGATACGGTTGCTGGAAAGAAATGGATTTAAAATGAAAGATGATGGGCTTGAACGGAAAGGGAATGTGGTGAGGTTTATTCTGCGAGAGCATGAAGTGTGAAGTTTGATTTTTGCTGTTTGTGAAGACGGCGCCCGTCATAGCGGCGGCAGGTGAGGCGCGTTGTTAAGCCGCAGGAGAATCGCACATGAAGATCGCAGCGGTGGTAAAAAATGCGGGTGCCGTGCACGAGGCAAGCGTGTGCACGAACGGCACGTTGCAGACGATGCAAGTTGCGGCAAAGGCAGCCGGCAAAGCCCTCTGCCATCAACGGTGGCGAGTTCCTCATGCTCGCGCTGGCAACGTGCTACTGCAACGAACTGTATCGCGAGGCCGAACGCATGGGCATCACGCTCAGCTCCGTTGAAGTTGAAGCCACGGCCGAGTTCCCGGGTGTTGGACTGGCCGCGCGGAATATCGAATACCGCGCCAGGGTCAGCTCGCCTGCTTCACCGACTGACGTCGAGGCGCTCATCAAACACACAGACACCGTCGCTGAGGTTCACAACACCGTTCGCACCGGTGTTCCGGTCGCACTGGCGGTTGCCGGCGAAGACTAAAGCCGGGTAGTTGCGCGCCGCATGCGGCAGAATCGGGTTGGAATACTTTGGATGGGCCACAGTGCGCTTAGTGCGAAGTCGTCGTTTCAGCACGGGCACCGCCTCCAGCCGCTGCGAGCGGGGACCGCTCGCGGTCCCTCGGCATCGGGCTGTTACAGCAGTTTGAACGAAATCATGCAATAGACCGAAAGTGGCATTGCCGGACGATCTAGGTGCGAGCAGGTTTGGCAGAATGAAAACACTTTGGTCTCTCGCAGCGAATCGCCATGTCGGCGTGGTAGTGGTCGCGCTTTTAATGCAGCCCGGCGAGCGGGCGGTGGCCACCACGGATCCTTTGCTGAGCGTGGGTCTCACGCGCGACACGGCCGGTGACATCGTGAGCTGGGCAAGCTTCAGCGGAGTGCCTTACCAGGTCGAAGCAGGCCCGAGCGCGGGTGACTGGACCAATATCAGCCCTGTCATCACCGGCACGGGGTCATCGCTTTCGTTCACCAACTCCGCGATCGGCAACGACGCACAATTCTACCGCGTTAAGCGACTGTTCCCCGCCGCTCCCGGCTCGGCATCATTCAATCCGGCAACCGGGCTGCTGACGGTGGTGGCTGACAACCTGCACAACGTAATCACCGTGGCGAATGATGGCACCGGAACAATCGTCGTTAACAGCGGGGCAATGCCGATCGCCGGCGGCCCGGCGACGATTGCCAACACGGCGCTCATCCAGGTCCTTGGCTCGCCCGGCGACGATCAAATTACCATCTTTAATGGCTTGCCGCCGGCGCACCTGTTCGGGGCCGAGGGAAATGACACGCTGACGGGCGGCAGCGGCAGCGACCTGCTCGTGGGCGGGCCCGGGAGCGATACGCTGATTGGCGGACAGGGCAATGACCTCATTTACCCTGATGGCAACGACACGGTCATTTGGAATCCGGGGAGCGGGAGCGATTTGATCCAGGGAACCGGCGCGAACAATACGCTGGTGTTGAACGGCGGAAATGTCAGCGAGAACATCACGCTGTCGGCGAACGGGTCGCGGCTGCGTTTGACCCGCGACGTCGCCAACGTGGTGTTGGATGTGGACGGCGTGCAGACAGTGAACCTCAACCCGATTGGCGGGGCTGATAACCTGATCGTCAACAACCTGGCCGGCACAGCGGTCACACAGGTCAATATTGACTTGGCCGGCGTGGTGGGGACCACGAACGGCGACACAGCAGCGGATACGGTGACCATAAACGGAACAGCGGGGGCGGATACGTTCAATGTGGCTGCCAACGGGCCGGCGGTGGAGGTGACCGGCCCCGGCGCCCTGGTGCGCGTTACGAACGGGGAGCTGGCCAACGATCGGATTGTCATCAGCGGCGTCGGCGGGGACCGCGTCAATGTGAACGGCACCGACGGGCCGGATACGATACAGGTCACGGTCTCGCCCGTTGCGGGTTTTGCCCGGATAACGGTGTCCGGGTTTAACACCCCCGTGGACGTGAACGGCGCGCTGACGCTCTCGGTCAACGGGCTTGGAGGACCGGACACGATCACAGCCGTCAATGGCCTGGCGGCGCTGGGAATCCCAATTATTCTCGATGGTGGCGATGGGGATGACACGATCCAGGGCGGCGATGCCGCTGAGACTATTCTGGGCGGACACGGCAATAACATCATCAGCGGCGGCCGCGGGAACGATCTGGTCATGCTGGGGGATGGGAATAACACGTTCATCTGGAACCCGGGCGACGGCAGCAAGGTCGTGGAGGGCCAGGGAGGAACCAATACATTGGCCTTTAACTGCGCCAACGTGGGGGAACAGATTAGCCTGTCCGCCAACGGCACGCGTCTGCGCCTCACGCGCGACGTGGGCAACGTGCTAATGGATCTGAGCGGGATTCAAACCGTGAATGTGCGGGCGTTGGGCGGGGCGGATAAAATAACGGTCGACTCACTGGCCGGCACGGACGTAACGCAGGTGAACATTGACCTGGGTGGTAGTGGCGGCGGCGGCGATGGCGCGGCGGACATCGTGACGGTGAACGGAACGGCGGACCCGGACGTCATCAACATCACTGCCGCGGCCGGGCAGATCCTGGTGAGCGGGTTGCCGGCTCAAGTGCAAATCACCAATGCGGAAGCGAGCAACGATACTCTCGTTATCAGCGGGCTGGGTGGTACCGATACTTTCAACATCGGGCCAGGAGTCACGAGTTTAATCAACGTGACCACCAGTCAATGAGACAACGGCATAGCTCTTAACCAGGACGAATCCGTTTGAACACATAGGGAGTCACGCCGAAACAAGTCGCCCACACGCAGCTATTGATGGCTGTAGCCACGGCGATCGGCAGGTGCCGGGTAACCAAGTTTGCAGGGCCGAACATGAGGGGAACGCTGAGACCCCGATATATCACCAGCACAAGCTGCAGAGGTGACGAGAGCTCCGACGGCGGCAAGACGTCGAAGTCGAACAACAGCAGGACGCCGTAACTTATCCAGCAAAGGACGAAATGTGCCAGGGCGATGACCAGGGAGGTACGGAATATCTTGAAACTACGGCTGTCGCCTAAGGTCGCGCTTAGTGGCGCCATTAATCGGCTGCTCCACGTATCAAAGACGCGAGCGGCGCGCTCACTTAAGCAGGAGACGGGTGCTCGGTTCGTCCGGATTGGTGCTGACATAAAGTTGGTCTCAATGGCTAGACACCGAGAAAGGCAAATCTGTATGTAAGAATCTGGGTTGGGGTACTGCCTGAATGACCGGAGCGCAAGCTGCGCCTTAGAGACAGAACGATTCATTTTAACCACAGATTAACACGGATAAACACAGATGAGAAAGAGCGAGCACGATTTCCTAAAATTCGCGGGCACCAACCCAGATAGCAAAGCTGGGAGGGAGATTTAAGACAGAAAGATGAGATTTGAAAAAGGGGCATGTGAACTCGAAGTTCAACGCAAAGACGGAAAGCCACAAAGACGCAATCAAAGCGGCGGTTGAATCCTTCGCAGCTTGCGGCCGTTCCGTTACTGCTGCGGGCCGAGGACGTCCCGCGCTCCGACAGAACGGAAGACAGGGTTTACCGCAGAGAGCGCAGAGAAACGCAGAGAGACGAGGCACAAAAAAGGCACGAATAGGCACAACAGCGGGGTTGGCAGGAATATTCAAGACAGAAAAATGAGATTAGAGGGGTGTATTCGAATTTTCCACGCAAAGACGCAATCAACACGGCGGTTGAACTGCGAATGGACGCGAATTAGCGCGAATTCGAACAGCGAGGGGATGGAGGAAGGATTATGATTACGATTAAGCCGTGACGATTCAGTTCAACCACGGATGGACACGGATGAACACTGATAAAAGCCGAACCGGCCAACATTTTGTCAGAACGCGCGGCGGTCACCCAATGCTGAGCTCCACCTTCCTTTACTGGGCTCCGAATTCATTCGGTAAATCCGTGTTCATCTGTGTTCATCCGTGGTTTTCTTCTGCATGGTTACGGATTAAGAGTAAGAAAGCAAGATTAAGAGGAGGATTACGATTACGATTACGAGGATTAAGATTATGATTAAGATTAAGAGGAGGGGAGGATTCAGGGGTACTCCCCAGTTCGTGGGCAGCGGAGAGGGGGTAGTCTGGCATATGAGAGGTAGGATTCCGCGATGGTGGGGTAAACTAATCGATTTGCCGTCGGCAGGCGGTCCGGGGTTGGCATTGGTTTCCGTTTTGATTTTGGCGGTGACCGGATGCCGAACGGTGGTAGTTCAAGCGCCTCTATCAGAGACCCAGCCGGTCGTGCGGACCAGCTACGCCGATGTCCTTAGCAATGTGACGCCGACTGTGGTGAGCGTGCGCACGCGCCACAAACTGACCGAAAAGGAAGTGGCCGAGTTGCTCAGTAAAGAGGAAGCAGCCATGCATCCGGAGGGAGTGAAAGAAAGATCGTCGACGAAAGACCTGCCGCACGTGCTCGAAGGCCTGGGGTCGGGAGTCGTTATATCGCGCAACGGATACATACTGACCAGCGCGCATGTCATCGAAGGCGCAGACGAAATCCGCGTAACGACGGCGTCCGGAGAGGAATTGAAGGCGAAAGTGGTCGGCATGGACCACCCGACGGACATCGCCGTGCTGAAGATTGAAGCGGCGAATCTGCCCACGATCCATCTTGCGGATAGCAGCAAGCTCCGGGTCGGCGACATCGTGCTGGCGGTAGGCAACCCGTTGGGCGTGGGACAGACGGTTACCTCGGGCATCGTGAGCGCCACTCGCCGAGGAGGCTTGGGATTAACCGATTACGAGGAATTCATCCAGACGGATGCTCCTTTGAACCCGGGCAATTCCGGCGGAGCGCTCATCGACGCGCACGGGCGATTGGTCGGAATCAGCATTGCGATCCTGACGACCGGCGGCGGATTTGAAGGCATTGGACTGGCGGTGCCGGTTAATTTGGCGCGCAATGTGATGGATCAGTTGGTTCAGCGGGGTCACGTCATCCGCGGTTATCTAGGCGTGGCGCTGCACGCGTTGCCGACCGACCTGGCGAAGGAATTCCGCCTGGCTCCCGACCAAGGCTCGCTGGTGCTGGCGCTCGTGCCGGACTCCCCCGCAGCCAGGGCAGGACTCGAGACTGGCGATATTGTGATGGCTTTCGACGGCCGTCCTGTGGAGAGCACCGAGGACCTGCGCCTGAATATTGCCAGGGCGACACCCGGTTCGCGGGTGAAATTGAAAGTGCGACGGGCCGGCAGCGAAAAGAATCTTACCGCGATTCTAGCGGAAATGCCGAAGGAGCAGGCCAAAGCTGAGGAGCAGGAGGAGCAACCGTAGATCGGTGCCGTCGGCAGGCGCGAGCCCATCGAACCCGCGCGAGGGATTCGATCAGCGCTGGAACAGGACCACGATAGGAAGCAGCTTGCTCCCGCTTTTCTACTCGCTCGCGACCATCAAAGCGGCTTCCCAATCCGGGAGGCGGATCATCGAGTGATATATCCCTGCCGCTCATTGGCGTCAATTTAGCGCGAGATCGGCAAAAATGCCATAGGGTATTGGCCCCCGGGGCTCCAAAGGCCAAAGGCCAAAGTCCAAGGCCCAAAGGCCAAGGTCCAAAGGCCAAGCACGGTCTATTCGGATTTCGGGTTTTGCAACCGATTAAGGCGGATGCCTCAAGGTTTGCTTAAACAAGTCGCTGTTTATCGCTTGCGCAGCCGTGGCACCCTGGCCGGCGGCAATGATCATCTGGCAGTTAGCCGTAGTTACACAACCGGCGGCGTAAAGGCCTTTTACGGAGCTACGTTGCAGCAGGTCGGTGATCACCTGACCTTCGGGGTCGAGCCGGGCGCCAAGACATTTCGCCAGTTGATTGAAAACCAAGTCGCCGCGAGTGGTGAACAAAGCTTCGATGGGAATACGGCCCCCATTCTTTAATACCAGGGCGGAAAGCTTGCCGCCCGAGCGCCGCACATCGGTGATTTTGTGCCTGAGAACCGGGATTTCGTGGTGGCGCATCCAACGTTCGTGAAACGCGTCCCACTGCTGTTTTCTGCCGTCGGTAACAATCGTGATGAGGGGTGTATAGGCAAGCATGGCCAGCGCGTATTCCGCGGTCTGGTTGGTCCAGCCGTAAATCGCCACTCGCTTGTTTTCGACGCGGAGGCCGTCGCAATCCTTGCAGAAAAACATGCTATGGCCGAGACAGGAGGTCACACCGGGTATCTCAGGCGGGCGGTGGAAGATCCCGGTTGCCAGCAGCAGGCACTCACATTCATACGAGCTGTTGCGCCCGCGCAGAATGAATTGATGGCGACGCAGTTCGGCGGTTGTAACGTGATCACGTTTGAAGCGGACATGGAACCGGTCCGCTTGCCGGCGTCCGCGCTTGAGCAAGTCTTCGCCATGAATGCCCGCGGGAAACCCAAGGTAGTTTTCGACTTTAGGCTCCCAACGCGCCATGGACTTGCCGGAGTCAATGACCAGGGTGTCGCGCTTGGCGCGCCCAAGGTAAAGCGCCGCCGAAAGGCCAGCGAAACCGGCACCGATAATGATGACCTGGGCGCGAGCGCGCAAAGAGCTCCTTGATCTTGTTTTAGCCGGTGAGGTAACTCTCTTCATTACCATTGTGGCCTTTTACCAGGCCAGCCATAGGGAGTTGACCCAATTTCGCTGGATTTGCGAGCCGGTTCAACACAGCTTGGGCGCCGGTGCCATGAAGACGAACACTGGAATAGCCACCTTAATGTTCACAATAGTTTCCTTCTGCGGACTCAGAGCCGCCACCCCCCCTGCCCCATATGGACCGCTCCCAAGCGCGCGACAGCTCGAATGGCAACAGCTCGAATATGTCGGCTTCCTGCATTTCACCGTGAATACATTTACCGATCGGGAATGGGGAGAAGGCGATGAAGAGGAGAAGGTGTTTAACCCGACCGATTTTAACGCTGAGCAGATTGTCCGCGCCGCCCGCGAGGCCGGGATCAAGGAGTTGGTGTTGACGGCCAAGCACCACGACGGATTTTGCCTGTGGCCTTCGAAGTTCACCGAGCATTCGGTGAAGAAATCGCCCTGGAAGAACGGTCAGGGCGATGTCGTGCGCGAAATTTCTGATGCCTGCCACAAGCATGGGCTTCGATTTGGCGTGTATCTCTCGCCGTGGGATCGGAACCACAAGGATTACGGCCGGCCGGAATACATCGAGTATTACCGCAACCAACTGCGCGAATTGCTCACGCAATACGGACCGATCAGCGAGGTTTGGTTCGACGGCGCGAATGGAGGGACCGGTTACTACGGCGGCGCGCGGGAACGGAGAACCATCGATAGTCGTACCTATTACGATTGGCCGATGACGTGGGGTCTGGTGCGTCAGTGGCAACCCAAAGCATGCATCTTCAGCGATGTGGGGCCGGACATCCGGTGGGTCGGCAACGAGGCGGGTCGCGCGGGCGATCCCTGCTGGGCGACGCTGGACACCACTGGTTTTGCGCCCGGTCACGCGGACGAAAAACGACTGAACCGAGGCGATCGGCCCGGCACGCAATGGCTGCCGGCCGAGTGCGATGTCTCCATCCGGCCGGGCTGGTTCTATCATGCCAGCGAAGACGGCAAAGTGAAAAGCGGGCAGCGTTTGCTGGATCTTTATTTTGCGTCAGTGGGGCGCGGCGCAACGTTGATGCTGAATGTTCCGCCGGATCGACGTGGCCAACTGCATGAGACCGATGTGGAATCGCTGCTTGAATTCAAACGATTGCGAGACGGAGTTTTTGCGCACGACCTTGCCAAAGAGGCAACGACAACTGCGTCCAACACGCGCGGCGGCGGCCGGCGATTTAGTCCCAACAAGGTAAAAGACGGCAAGCGGGACACTTACTGGGCAACGGATGATGGAGCGGCGACACCGGAGCTGGTGCTGGCTTGGGCGAGACCGGTTACGTTCAGCGTGATTCGCTTATGCGAATATCTGCCGCTGGGACAGAGAGTCGAAGCATTTGGTATTGATCAATGGGTGAACGATAAGTGGTTTGAGATTGCGACGGGCACAAGCATTGGGAATTGTCGGTTGGTTCGCGTGCAACCGACCACAACAAGCAAGATCCGTTTGAGGATCGTCCAGGCGCCGGTGTGCCCGGCGATTTCGGATGTTGGCGTGTTTGCGGAAAAACCGTGAGCACAAGGCCGGAACGATTCAGAATTTAAAAGAACTTTTTCTCACGCAAAGACGCAAAGCAATCAGGCATGTAGCGTAGGCGTCTGAGGCTGCTGTGTCGCCGACCTCCGAGTCGGCTAGCGTTGGGGTTACGGCGGCTTGTTCTGGCGTTCGCAGGCTGGAAGCCTGCGACACAGCAGGGTCCTGTCGGACGACCGCCAAGACCTGCGCTACGTCCTGTTGGACGGCCCACTAAGGCCGGCGCTACAGGACACGGGTGACAAGAGTTTTTGCGTGCATATTTTTTAGGCTTATGCTAAACGAATCAATGGATGGGTTACCTTATAAAGCGGGTGCGGGGTTTCACTTTGATCGAACTGCTGGTGTCCATCGCTATCATTGCCATCCTTGCGGCCCTGCTGTTGCCGGCGCTGAGCCGCGCGCGTCAAAACGGCCAGGCGAGTTCGTGCTTGAACAATCTCAGGCAATGGGGACTCGCAACCCAACTTTTTGTGGCGGATAACCAGGATTATTTGCCTAAGGACGGTTCGCCCAACGGCACGAGTATCGATGAAGGCTGGTACAACGATTTGCCACGCATAATTGGGCTGGCTTGCTACCGGGAAATGCCGTGGCGGACGAATGCCGCGATCGAGCCCGGACGTTCGCTTTGGATTTGTCCCGCCAATCCGCGGCGCAGCAACGGCAACAATTTGTTTCATTACTGCCTGAACGAGCACGTCAACGGCTCAGGCGCGGGCAATCAGGTGAAACTGACTACGCTCCGCCAGCCGCCGCTGATCGTTTGGCTTTTTGATAATGGCAAGCTCGCCGCGGTCGCCCAACAAAACAACGTTCATACGAACCTTCACAATCGAGGCGCGCAATTCACTTTCCTGGACGGCCACTCCGCGCGATTTCGCAACCGCGATTATTGGGATTTTGCCTTGGATTGCGGCCGGACGAATAATCCTAATCTGGTTTGGATTCCGTGAAGCTTTGCCTCACGATGGCGGAGGCATTTCAAAGGTGGTGGCATGGCCATCCATGTAGACAACGTTTTTGCCGGATCTCGGTAGGCGAGGATGAAACTCATCGTAATCCAGCAGAAGCGGAGTCAAAACCGCCGCATGCGTGATGATTCCATTTGTTTGCCAGGCCACGACTCCGTTGGTGACGATGATACCCTGGAAGTGGTTGTTTTCGCCAAAGTCGATGCGTTGTCCGTTCAATCCGGCATTCCATTGATAGCTGGAACCTTCGACCTGGAAGTACCAGGCATTGTCGTCCGGGCACTTGAAAATGGAGCTGAGGCTGGTGGCTCCGGCTTTACCGGCATAAGGGGCGAGCAGATCACTGATGCGCGGCAGCGGCTGTGATGGATTGCTAGGATTGCTGGGCAAGAGTTCAGCAGCAGGCAGGCGCGTGCCATTATCCTCAGCATAAAGGCGAGAGGCGATTCCCAATTGCTTGAGCTGGCTGATGCAGGTGATGTTGTGAGCCTTGCGTTTGGCCCGAGCCAAAGCCGGGAGCAGGAGTGAAGCAAGCAGGACGATGACCGCGAGAACCACCAGGAGCTCAATCAAGGTGAAGCCGCTGCGAGCGGGGACCGCTCGCGCTCCGTCGGTATTTTTCAAACCCGCTCCAAGAGGACGTTCAGGGCTTTTGCGCATTTTGTTTTTGCCAGACCTCGACGGCGCGTTGATGAGCGGCGCGGTCTTCGGGGCTCAGGTTAAATCGATTGGACTGGAGGCCGGAGACCATCGCGTCGGGCCCGGGCGAGAGATTTCCCGGGCCGTACATGGATTCCATACCGGCGTGAACGAGCTTGATGCCGGTGCCGGCGATGGGCGATTTGCGCAAGGTATAAATGGTAGTCCAGTGCGCGTGCGCAGCTTTAGCCAGCCGGGCTGCAGCTTCGGGCGTGGCGGGGACCGGTGTTTCGGGATTCATCATTGGCAGCAGCCGGGATTCGGCAAGCAGACGTTCAGGGGCGAGCACACCGTCGGCAGCACCGTCATTCATAGCCTGAACAAGAAGGTTAAGTGCCGGTCCTTTAGGCGGCGGTCCGGTGAGCTGGATCCGTTCGGGGCCGGGTGAGGGAGAAGGCGGAGCGAGCTGCGGATCGGCGTTGGGTCCGGCGACAACGATCATTGGGACGCGATGGGCAGGACGATCTTTTGGGAACCGCATAAACATCCGCAGGCGCCCATGCGGATCGTATGGGACCACTGCCGGATCGGGTTCGAGTGCCATACTGCTCAGGTTGGTCCACCCTCCGCTTTCCAGAGTGGCACCTTCGGGGAGAAGATCCAATAAGCTGCGCAAGGCCTGGTCCGAACCATAAACCGCGTAGTCGATAGTCCAATAAGCGCTGGCCTGAACGGCGACTTTGTCGAGAGCCTGCTCCAGAGGCAGGCCGGAAAGATCGAGGTTATCAGGCAGGACGATGTGCTTATCGCAAACGATGGTTTTCCCGGTCTGCTTTGCCAGCCTCGCGAGCAAGTCGTTCGAGGTTGAACCGAAGGCGTGGAGGGCAACTGTGGCGGTGCCAGCGGCTGCGAAAAGGATACCGGCGGCGACAGCGAGGGCGGTTTTGGCTTTGCCCCACGCCATCAACTTCAGGATGGACTCAGCAATCGTCATGGTGGCGGTTGCGCCGGCAGCACCGTGGGCAAAGGCCGCAGCCGTGATAGAAGAAGTGAGTCCGGCAGGCGCGGCCTGGGCGCCGAACGTGGCAAAGGCGGCCACGAGGGCAACTGAAGACACAGCCACGCCACGACGAGCGAAAACGTTACGAAGTTTTTCGAGGGCGCGAGAGAGGCGCTTTTTGGCGGTGCCCTCGGAAATGCCAAGTGTCTCTGCCACTTCTTTATGCGATTTATTGCCAAAGAATCGGACCATCACGAGTTCGCGATCGGTCCGGGAGAGGCGATCGAGAGCATCGTTTAAGTGTGGCTCGATTTGTTGCCAGATCGAATCGGCATCATTGGAGGCGATCGTAGAATCCATGGCTTCCTTTTCGTAGCGACGCCGGCAGGCTTCATCGCGGAGGAGGTTCAGCACGGCGAACCGGGTGGCGCAAAAAAGCCAGCCGTAGAGGGTGGCTTGGCGGGGGATATTGCGAGCCTTGCGGGCGAGGGCGATGAATACGGCCTGGGCGACTTCCTCGGCCAGATCCGGATTGCCGACCTGCCGACGCGCGACATGGTAAACCATCCCAGAGTAGCGATCGACGAGGGCACGGAAGGCCTCTTCGGAATTCCGGTCGGAGTATTCGTTTAAGAGTTGCCAGTCGTCCATGATTATCAGGTCTTCACTATTAAACAGCGGCTCGAGGAAAAAGGTGACATTTTTCTTAGTTTTTGCTTCTGGCACGCAGTAGCCTGCGAGCGGTAGGCTCGGTTTATGCATAGGAACCTGAATCGACCGTTCTCGGAAGCAAAGGTCATCGCCATCGCGATCATCGCTCTGGTGTCCGTTTGGGGCGGGGGTCGTCTGGCTGCAGCACCAAGCTCTGATGCGGCGGCAACGAGGCTGCAGAAACGCTGGCTATTCATCTGGCGTGACATGAGCAACCCAAAGGAAGTCGACCGAATGATCGCGCGATTCCCGGAAGCGAAGGCGAGCGGTTATAACGGAGTGGTATTTTCGTGGAACGTGGCGCCGGAGAAGGCGGCGCAACTGCGACAGGCGGCCAAGGAGAACGGGCTGGAACTGGTGGCGATTGTTATGGGCGGTTCGCACGACCGCAATTATATCGAAGGCGTTCCCGTGAAAGACGCGGTTTTTGTCGCACACCATGGCCGGGCTGCACTTGAACCGGACACAAGGGCGCGAGTGCTTAATGGCGACTTCGAAGACGCGAATGGAAATCATTTCCGCGGCTGGACAATGCAGGACGACGAAGGCGTCGTGACGTTTGCAGATCACGAAGTTGTTCACGGCGGCAAGACGTCGCTGCGAATGGAAAACATTGGGAAGAACCAATATCAGCATTCCCGGTTGGCACAGGAGATCCGGCTGAAACCGTTTCGTCATTACCGGGTTTCGTTCTGGTTGAAGACGCAGGATTTATCGCCGGCAGATGCTGAGATGAAAGTGCTCGACACCAAGGCCACAGGAGCGATCAGCTTTCAGACTTTCCACGTCAATCATTCCCAGGACTGGAAACATTACGATGTGGTATTTAACAGCCTGGACCATACAAATGGCCGCATTTACATCGGAAGTTGGTCGGGGAAAAACGGCAAGATGTGGTGGGACGATTTGCAGATCGAGGAAATCGGCCTGGTGAACGTGCTACGGAGGCCGGGTTGCCCGGTGACGGTCCTGGGCGAGGACGGCACGGCGTATGAAGAAGGCCGGGACTTCCAGCAGATCGTGGATCCCCAGTTGCATCCCTGGGTTCCGTACCACGAAGAGCCGGCAATCAAACTCACGCCGACGTCGCGAATCCGCGACGGCTCGCGACTCCGAGTGAGTTTTTATCACCCTATTATCGTTTACGAGGATCGCCTGACGAGTTGCCTGAGCGAGCCAAAGATTTTCGCGGAATGGGAAGCGGAGGTGAAGCAAGCAGACGAACTCTTGCACCCGGCGGCTTTCTTCATGTCGCATGACGAGCTGCGGGTGATCAATTGGTGCGCTGCTTGCCAGGCCAAGCATATGACGCCGGGCGAGTTGCTGGGCTGGAACGTGAAACAGGCAGCGGCGATTATCCGCAAAGCACGGCCGGATGCGGAAATCTGGGTTTGGAACGACATGTTCGATCCAATGCATAATGCCGTGGACCACTTTTACGCGGTGAACGGCAGCCTCGCCGGGTCATGGATGGGCCTCGACAAAGACGTGGGCATCGTAAATTGGCATGGTGGGTTGAAAGGGAAGAATTGTCGTTTCTTTGCCGATCTGGGATTGCGCCAGATTCTCTCGGGTTATTACGATTCGGACGAGGATGGGGCGGCGATCAGTGAATGGCTCGCGAACACAAAGGATGTCCCGGGGATTGTCGGGGCCATGTACACGACCTGGGAAGATAAGTATGGAGCGATGCAGCGATGGGCAAAGAAAGCGTGGGACTCTCTGCAATAAGAGGCGTCTTAGCTTGGAGCGTTTTCTGAAAATGGTTCTTTAAGGCAATCCTTGCGGCGAGACGCCGCCGGAACCCGCAGGCGAGGACGCCCGCGCTACACGTCGCGGCGTTATTGGCTCATTCCACATCGCAAACGATTCGTAGCAAATGTGCGAACCGTATTTCACCCCTGCTCCATCGGGGTTTCAAACCCATCGCGAGCTGTCTTCGAATAGTTGACATTGTCTTGTGGAAGAAGAGAAGGCGCTTAAACCGCTGCGGCGGGTCATTAAGCATAAGGGAACGGGACAGTACTACGCGGGAACCGGCCAATGGGTAGACGCGATCGAGAAAGCGAAGGACTTCGAGAGCGTCTGGATGATGGTCGAAGAAGCGAGCCGTTATGGATTAACAGGCAAATGCATGTTAATGCTCGATTTCGGCGATAAAGAACTGGATGTGGAGATTGATTTGTAGCCTACGAGCAGCAGGTTGAAACCTGCGCTGCTCGACCCTTGTCATTACCCACAACTCCTTCGAGCCTGGCTGAGCTCTGCTGACGCGGTCCGCAGAAACCGCAGCCACCGGTTGACTGAATCAGCTCTGTCAAAGCATTTCCTCAGTACCTGTGGTAATGACACGCTACTCGACCAGCGGCTACGGGGGCTACACTTTTTCCGGCACGACAAACGGCTCCCGGTATTTCCTCGTAAGCAGGCCATTGGCCTGCTCGTTCCCGACAAAGCGTTCATAAGCCGGATCGAAATTCAGTGGCAAGCCCAACTGCAGGTTATCCTTGGCAATATCGACTCCGTTGGCATCGAGATGACCGGCCATGCGATCGTAGCCTTCAGCAAGAGTTTTGTTCGACTGAATACTTTCCTTGATTTCGCCGGGTTGGCGGCAGGAGCCGAGGCGGTAAGAGATATTGCCCGTATGCGTCAAAGCAGCAGAGACGTGCCCTTCCAGAATCTCGGCATGTAGCTGTTTGGGATTGCGGCTGCGCACGGCGGCGATCCAGTTGCCGTGGTGTCCGCCCGACTCGGCGGAAAGACCCGTGGGCGTTTTAACATCATCGTCGCCTTGATTCTTCGTCTTATTATTGAAGCGCGTGATTTCTTTGCCGGCCTTATCGTAAATGATGGCTTCGGTATAGCTCGGGACCACCACGTAACCGTTCTCGCATTCGATGACGTTGCCGATGCTCACACCCTGGAACTTGTCGGTGGAAACGGCTTTGTATTCATCCATTTTCCAACCACTGGTCTGTGAAGCTTTATCATGCGGCAGGCCGCGGACCTCGAAGAGGAGCGGCACTTTGTAGCCCTGGTAAACGATCAGGGTGTTAGGGGTTTCAGCGGAGTCTTTGTAGCCGAGCCGCCCGCCGATGGCCATGGCGAAAGGAGCGATGGCGTCGTCGCCCAGGAACCATCGGGCAATGTCAACCTGGTGAGGACCCTGGTTGCCGAAATCGCCATTGCCGTAGGCCCAGAACCAATGCCAATCGTAGTGAACAGTGCCAAAACTGGTGTTGCGGCGAGGGGGATCTTTTGGCGCCGGCCCGCACCAGATATCGTAATCGATATAATCGGGGACAGGCTGCGGGCCATCAACCAGGCCGATGCTTTTGCGGGCCTTATAGCAGAACCCGCGCGCGAGAGTCATTTTGCCCAGATGACCTTCGCGGACATATTGAACCGCCTGCTGCAGTCCGACTGAAGATCGGCATTGAGTGCCGACCTGCACGATCCGCTTGTACTTGCGGGCGGCTTCAACCATTTTGCGGCCTTCGGCGAGCTCGTGGCACGCAGGTTTTTCGATGTAAACGTCTTTACCGGCCTGGCACGCCCAGATAGTGGCCAGCGCGTGCCAATGGTTGGGGATCGCGATGGAAACGGCATCGACATCCTTATTCTCGAGGAGTTTTCGCAAATCCGTGTAGGTCTGTACGCCCTTGATTCGTTGCGCCTCATTATCGAGCACGTGGCGGTCGACGTCGCAAAGCGCCACCACGCGAACGCCTTTCATTCGGGTAAGCGTTCTGAGATGACTGCCACCCTGGCCGTGGAAACCGATTTGAGCGACACGGATGTCCTCGTTAGCACCCGCAGCGCGGCTCCAGGTTAGAGCATCGAGGCCAATGGTTGCGGCGCCTAAAGCGGTGGTTTTTAAGAAGCTGCGGCGGGTAAACTTATTCATAACGTTCAGAATCGTTGACTATCAATTAGGAGAAAGCGGGCACCGGCTCAATACTTATTTTACCCCTGGTACAGCGATCTGGCCGACCGTCTCTGGTTCAGCTCATTACTTTCACGCATCACGCATCCGGATCACGTTTTACTTCCCACGATGCCTGGCCATGAACCCTGTCTCCGCCCCCAACAGGTCAGCGCGGCGTTGGCTCGCCAGCAGCCCCCCATAAACCCGCGCGTCGCGAACCAGCATATCGAGACGATGCCGCAGGGAATCGCTGACGATTCTTCCGTCCTTGACATCCACTTCTTCGGTAAACGACACGCCGTAAGGCAAAGTCCAGGCGTAGCACTGCCGCGCGATGGTGCGGAGTTGATCCGTGACAGTCAGGCCCTTCTCGTGCGAAGCGACGACGCTGGCAAAAAGTTTGCCGGCGAATTCGTGCCAGAAGTGGTCCAGGAAATTCTTCATCGCGCCGCTGAGACTGCCGTGATAATCGGGGGTGCCGAGCACCACAACATCCGCGCGGTCTACCCTGCCCTGCAACTCCGCATATCCCTGCAATTCGTGCGCGGTATCGGGATTGTACAGGGCCAAAGGTTCTTTGAGGAAGTCCAGCACGTCAACCGAGCAACCCGCGCCCAGGAATTGTGCCGCTACATGCTCGATGACCGCGCGGGTAACCGAACTGCTTTGCAGGCTGCCCACGACGGCGAGCACGTTCAATGCATTTTCAGGCATGAGCGCCAGTGTAGCCGCGCCCGGAGCACATGTCGAATCCCCGGGAGCGGCTGCATCCACTGGGAGCACTGGCAGATTGCGGGCGAGTCTCTGTCGAATTCGATGGTCTGGCGAAGACGCCCGCGGAAACGGCTCGCCGGCAGAGATGACGGCGCTCCCAGCAACAAATGCCAAAATCCCCGGTGGCAGAGCCGCCGGGGATCTTGGTTGCTAGGGTCCTTAAATCAGGACTGTTTTAGTGTTGCGGGGGTGTGGTCGGGGTCGAAGTCGAGCTATCAGGGGTGCTGTTTGTGGAGCTACCGTTGATACTCGAATTGCCACTGGAGCTACCGCTGCTGGTCCCCGTATCAGAACTCGAACCGCCAGTGCTGCTGGAGCCAGTGCTGGACCCGCTGCTCGAACCGCTCGGCGCTGTGCTGCTGCCGCTGCTGTTCGGAGTGGTGTTCAGGTTCTGGTTATCCTGAGTCGTGCTCTTGTTTTCCGGAGCAGTGCTCTGGGTGCCATTTTGCTGCTGGCTGGAGCTCGAGCTAGGATTGCTCATCGTTCCGCTGGGCTGGGTGCTTTCCGTGCCCGAGCTGGAATTATACTGGTTGTCAGAGGTTCCCCCCTGGTTGTGTTTGGAAGCGCATCCCGCGGCTACCAAACCCGTAAGCGCTATTACTGCAAGTATTTTCTTCATTGTCTCTCCTTTCACGAGTTTCTTAACCCTCAATCCGGCTGAAAACTCCCTCAATCAGGCATTCACCCGCTTTGTAGCGTAAGAATGCCCCTAATAAAGTCATGACAACGTCGTTGAATTCCTTTTAAATCCGCGCCGCAGTTTATGCCCAAGCGCCCCGATATTCATTCTGTAGTCATCATTGGCGCCGGCCCGATTATCATCGGGCAGGCGTGTGAATTCGATTATTCGGGCACCCAGGCCTGCAAAGCCCTGAGAGAAGAAGGCTACCGCGTCATCCTCGTGAACTCGAATCCGGCCACCATCATGACCGACCCGGAGTTCGCCGATCGCACTTACATCGAGCCAATCACCCCTGAAGTGATTGAAAAGATCCTGGCGCGGGAAATTGCCGAAGTGAAACGCTTGGGTAATCCGGGCAAAGTAGTGCTTCTGCCTACGCTCGGCGGTCAAACCGCTCTCAACACCGCGATGGCGCTCAACCGGCGCGGATCTCTTGAGAAGTTCGGCGTGGAAATGATCGGCGCCAACGCCCAAGCCATCGAGCGCGGCGAGGACCGCCAGGTTTTCAAGGACCTGATGATCTCAATTGGTTTGGACGTGCCGGTCAGTGGTACCGCCCATAACCTCGAAGAAGCTCGTCAAGTTGCCGAGCGCATTGGGAGCTTTCCCCTCATCATCCGCCCTGCTTTCACCCTCGGAGGCACCGGCGGGGGCATCGGCTACAACCGGGATGAATTCGAGGAAATCGCCAAGCGCGGCCTCGAATTATCCCCAGTATCCGAAATCCTCATCGAGGAGTCGCTGCTCGGCTGGAAGGAATTCGAGATGGAAGTCATGCGCGACCGCGCTGACAACTGCGTCGTGATTTGTTCCATCGAAAACTTCGATCCGATGGGCATCCATACCGGCGATTCCATCACCGTCGCGCCGATCCAAACGCTAACGGACAAAGAATACCAGATCATGCGCGATGCGTCCTTTGCGGTGATCCGGGCGGTTGGCGTCGAAACCGGCGGCTCGAATATCCAATTTGCGGTAAACCCGGATAACGGCCGCATGGTCATCATCGAGATGAACCCGCGCGTCTCTCGCTCCTCCGCGCTCGCGTCCAAAGCCACCGGCTTCCCCATTGCCAAAATTGCCGCCAAGCTCGCCGTCGGTTATCTGCTGGATGAAATCAAGAACGACATCACGCGCGAAACACCGGCGAGCTTTGAACCCACCATTGATTACGTTGTCACTAAGATTCCACGGTTTGCCTTTGAAAAATTTCCTCAGGCTGACCCGACCCTGAATACACAGATGAAAAGCGTCGGCGAGGCCATGGCCATCGGCCGTACATTCAAGGAGTCGCTGCAAAAAGCGCTGCGTTCACTTGAAATCGGACGTTATGGGCTTGGCGGCGATGGCAAACCCTGGCGCATTGGAGAAAAAGTATACGGTGATCGCGACGTGCTGCCGCGTGAGGTTATCACCCAAAAACTAAGCGTGCCCAACGCCGAGCGCATTTTCTTTCTGCGTCATGCCTTGCGGGCAGGCTTCACGATTGAAGATCTTTTCCAACTCACCAAAATCGACCGTTGGTTCCTCGCGCAGATCAAGGAAATCGTTGATTTCGAGGAGGAGTTGGCGAGAGCAAAGGTCGCTTAAGGCTTTTTCACAAACGAAATTGACCTCGGGTCCGCGGCGCTTTATCCCAAAGCCGTGAATCGAATTACAGGTCCTTCCCTCGGCCTGCTCTATCTGCTGCTCGGCCTGTCGGTGAGGTCGGGTGAGCTTCGCCCCTGGCGCGACTATCGCACCATCATGTGGATCGGCGATACGGCGTATCAAAAGCCTGAGAAACTCGATCTGTTCTTTCAACGATTGCGTGAAATGGGAATCAACACGGCCATGGTCACCGGGGACGGTGGTCCCAAGGCGCTTCTCGCAAGAGACTTCCCGTATTACGTCGAGAATATCGTCAATCGGGGATTGTGCTTGAAGTGGAATTCGAATGTGCGCGACTGGGATAAGTTCGTCACCGATTGGGCCAAAACCGGCCGATCCGAATCTGCGCTGGTTCGGGATTACTGCCTTGATGATCCTTCCTGGTTGGCATCGGCGCGCGCACATGTGCAGAGCGCCGTCCGCATGCACATGTCCCATGACCCCGTCGCTTACGATTTGCGTGATGAGCTGTCGGTTACAATTTCAGCCAACCCCTTCGATTACGATTTCAACCCCATCGCTCTCGCGAGCTTTCAGACCTGGCTTAAATCACAATATCCAACGCTATCTGCTCTGAACACGGAGTGGGAAACCGGCTTCAAATCATGGGATGAAGTTAAGCCGTTCACTACCGACCAGATTAAGAATCGAATGGCGAGCGGCGATCCCCTGCCCCATGGACAGCCCGACTGGCAGCAAGTCCAACAGGTGCGTTTCAATCCCTCTGCCGCTCACAAGGAATCGACTCGATGGAATTTCGCGCCCTGGGCTGATTTCCGCACTTACATGGATATCTCCCTTTCGCGCGCACTGGGCGACCTTCGTCGCGCGGCGCACGAAATGGATCCGAAAACGCCGGTTGGCATTGAAGGCACCCAAATGCCGAACGCCTTCGGCGGGTACGACCTCTGGCGCCTGTCCCGAGTGCTCGATTGGGTCGAGCCCTACGACATCGGCAACGCGCGCGAGATCTTTGGCTCGTTCATGCCCGATCATCCTGTCCTGACCACGGTGTTCGAGTCTGATACCAACCCCGCGCGACGACGACTCTGGCATCTGCTGCTGGAAGGCGACCGCGCCTGTATCATCTGGTGGAGTGAGGACTGCATCGACTGGAAGAGCACCGATTACCAACTCACGCCCAAGGCCCGCGCCCTAACTCCCGCGCTGAAGGAAATGACCTCGCCATTGGCCCAATTATTCCTGCGCGCCGAACCCGAGCACGATCCTGTCTATATCCATTATTCTCAACCCAGCATCCAAGTGGCTTGGTTGCTGGAATCAACCGTGGATGGTTCGACCTGGTTGCGACGCTTCTCAAGTTTCGAGGCCGACCATAATCAACAAGCAAAGGCCCGCAACGGCTGGCTGAAAGCATTTCAGGATCTCAATTTCAGCCCACAATTCATTTCCTCAGAACAAATCGAATCGGGCGCTTTGCGACGGCCGGGCGACACGGTCCTGGTGCTACCGGAGTCATGGGCCATGTCAGATAAAGAAGCGGCAGAGATCCGAGCGCTAACCGTTTCATCGCCGGGCCCCACGGCTTTTCGACGGATCCTTTGCGACGGTCCGCCGGGCGCTTTCGACGAGCATGGCAAACTTCGCGGCACCGGCGGTTTGGAATCGCTGGTTCACGGAGAAACATTCAGCAAACCAACTTGCATGGCGGTGGGCAGCCAAGGCTTCTCAAGCCAAGTCTCCTCCAGCGCGGAGAAATATCCACGCGACCGCCTGGCTAACGGCACCAAGTCGGAATGGTGCCGGTGGTTGAGCGCTGCGCTTGAGAGCTTCCGACCGGCCATTCAAGTACCCGTTGATGCGAGGGTTCGCGTTCACCGTTACCATGTCAACCGCGGCCAACTCCTCGCGCTCGAGCGCAATGTTGATTATCACATGAGCGAGGATCTAAGACAGGCTGGCGGTAATGAATCTTTGGAGCACGTGATTACGACCGAAGTGACGTTGAAAGAATCAGCCCATGTGTATGACCTGCGCTCCGACCGATACCTTGGTAACATCAACCGGTTCAACGTAACCATCGACCCATGGCAACCCTCGCTGTTCGCCGTTCTCAAGGTACCATTATCAGGCAAATCATTCGTGTCCACACTACTGGCCCAGCAGGAATCCGACGTCTCCGGCGGCCGCTAAGCCTAACGATGCGGTTGTCTTTGGGGGCGCGCCCGCCTCCGGCGCTCTAAACCGGTGCCGCGCGGGTTGACTCGTATCGGCTCAAGCTCACCAAACAATGAGCAGCTATTGCGAAGCAGTAATGCAGTTGGCGAGGGCGCCAGCCGCTGCGCCCGAGGCGGGCGCGGTCCCCCTACCGCGGCGACAGCCAGATCAGCCAGGGAGCCGCGTCCTGCGGAGCCGGCGTCGTCATCGTGCGGCGTTCGAATTCTTCGCGTAATTCCCACCAAAGCCGCTGCGGGTCCTTCGACCACAGCAGCACCCAAAAGCCGCCCTGCTCCGGCCGCGGACCGGACCGCCATTCGTAGTCCATTCCGCCAAACCAGATCAGGCGCTTGAGGAACACGTCGCAAAATGCCGTCTCCAGCCACGTGAAATCCTCCTGCTCGGGGGACCAGTCGCCACTGCGACGAAGCAACTGGTGCCGGCGCTGGCAAAACAGTCGCCAGGGAATCTGGCCCTGACATTTCTCCACGCAGCGCTTCACAAAATCGCGCCCTTCCGCCGCCAAGGCCAAGTGCGCGCAACCGTCCGCTGCCGCCGTGTTGCAAAACGGGCAATGTTTCTGATTGATCATGGTTGTGTACCGGGCTGTCGTGCTGCTCTCTTACTCCCGTTTCGTCAAATCAGTCAACGGAAAAAAGGAAGTTACAAATACGTAAAAACCCTCAGTGCGCATAACTACATCGGTCCGTGTGGATGCAGGTGCATCAACCGGTGCGGCTTTTCCAATCCATGCGCCAGCATCAGCGTCTCATCCGAGAGCAATGGAATAGTGGGCCCTTCGGCCACGAGCTTGCCGCCGTCGAGAACCAGCACACGCGAGCACAGATCGACGACCAATTCCAGGTCGTGTGTGGCGATGATCTTGGCGCCGGGCAGCGATTGGAGCAGCGCCTTGAACTCGCGACGACCACGCGGGTCAAGGTCGCTCGTGGGCTCATCCAAAACCAGCACGCGCGGCTTACAAGCCAGCACCCCAGCAAGGCAAACCCGACGCTTCTCGCCGTGGCTCAGCCGATGCGGCTCGCGTTCCTCGAATCCTCGCAGACCAACCAAACCCAGCGAATAATCAACCAACGACCGTAAAATCGGTCCGTTGATTCCGAGCTGCTGAGGCCCAAAAGCAACATCTTCAAAGACCGTCGCTGAAATGAGTTGGTCATCAGGGTCCTGAAACAGCAGGCCAACCCGTTGCCGCAGCAGATTCAGGTTGCTCGGCGTCAATGGTTCGCCGTCGATCCAGATATTGGGATCGGCCAGCGGTTGCTCCGGCAACAAACCGTTCAAATGCAGCAACAGCGTCGATTTTCCGGCGCCGTTCGGGCCTAATAATCCTATGCACTCATCCTGGCCGACGGTGAAGGACAGAGAGTCGAGCGCCAATCCGGCCCGGGCGTGCGGGTAGCGGTACGAAAGGCCTCGAACCTCGATAGCGGCGTTCATTTCCAGCCGCGCGCGCACATAGCCAGGTAAATGCGTTCCGCCCGGTCTGCGCTGCGGACGAAGAGCTGGCCGATAATCGTGCCTAACGTATGCCAGGCAATTCCGCGGCGCGCAGAAAACGTCCGCGACGCTCGCGCCCGTTGCATACGGCGCGATTCTTCCGCCAGCACCGGGAAGTAACGGTACATCAAGGCGAGCGTGGTAACCATTACTGTGGGCATATAGCACCGTCGCAATTCCTGCAGAATCTCATGGAACGGCGTGGTCCAGGTCAACAGCAACATGGCCAGGACGCAAAGATTGCTTTTGACCAGGGCGGATAGAACAAGTGGCCACGTCCCCGGACTTAGAAGCGAAAGCAGCACAATGCCTGCGATGAAGCACTCCGCCAGCAGCCAGCGACGCAGCGCATGCCGGATTGGCATACGGCACAATGGCCAAAGCACAAAGAGAATTCCCGCCGGAATGGCATAAAGAGGTTCAACCCGCCTTGGCAGCAGGACGATGACCGTGACGATGATCAAGGCCAGCGCCAGTTTGAGCCAGGCCGGCGCCCCTTGAGCCAGGTTGCGCGCTCGCCCCAGCGGTTCTGGAGTCTGTGGGTTCATACCTTCGGAGTCGGGGACGAATCGCCGGCACTGACCGTAGCCGGCCTGGTTCCGCCACGAAAGGCGGGCACCAATACCCGCGCCAGGGCATATGCAGCGATAAAGGCCAGGAGCGTGCCAATGAGCCCGGCAACGGCGGTAGCCAGAGTCGTGGAACCGATAAACGGCAGTCGATAATCGCTTAGTGGTGCCGGCACTACCGGGGCTTGCGTGCGGCCGGAAAAGCCCAGAGCTTTGGCAACCGCATCCAATCCGTCCGGCCATGGGCAGGCAAATGGCGCAACGAACACAGCCAGGCCAATCGAAACGATCAAGCCATACCCAACAAAGCTGAACCCTGCCGCCTTGCCGCTTTCGTGCGTGCCCGCCATCAGCTCCGGCCGCGCTCGCAGCACCGTCAGGGCGATCAAACCGGTTGCCAGGCCTTCGCCAATCCCAATCAGCATGTGGATGTTCGCCATGGCCGGAAATGCCAACGCCCAGGGAACCGTCTTGGAGAATGCGAGTTCGCCGGCACACGAAATTGAAGCCAGCACGGTGCCACACCAGGCAGCAAATGCTGCCGCGAAAACTGTCGCCCGTGTGGGTTCCATGCGCAGCAGCCGTTTCATCGTGCGGAACACAAAGTACCCGCTGCACACACTCACGATGGCCATGTTGAACACATTTGCGCCCAACGCCGCGAGCCCGCCATCGGCAAACATTAAGCATTGGACGATGAGCACGCACGTTATCACCAGGATGGCCGCGCTTGGTCCAAGAAGGATTGCCGTCAGGACGCCTCCGACCAAGTGGCCGGAGGTACCGCCGACAACTGGAAAATTCAGCATTTGCGCGGCAAAAACAAAGGCGGCCGACAGACCTAGCATCGGCATCTGGCGAGGTGTCAGGGCCGCGCGTGCCTGCCGTAAGGCAATGCCCACGCCCGCCCCCGCTGCTCCCGTGGCAAGCAGGGCCGTTTTCGCGTCCAGAAAACCGTCCGGCAGATGCATGTTTCGTTTGCCTGCAGCCCCTCAGCGCAGGCCCTTTACGATAGCCATCCGCTTCCCCTCCCTGCAACCCCGGATTGGGAAATGCCCAACGATCAGTACTCGGTAGATCTCGTGGAAACCTTCCTTCGGCGGACGCGCTCGGCCTTGCCGTTTCCGTTCACTCCGGTTACTCGTTTCGCGCGAGACCCCGCCATCGCGGCTTGCCGAAACCTATTTAGCGCTTCCCGAATGTCTTTGGTTCCAATCCCCAGGTGCGTCACCGCCCTGATGGTGTCGGGTCCTGTGCTCAACACGAGCACCCCGGTCTCACCGAGTCGCTTCACGAGCTCCGATGCCGGACAACTGGTAACCCTGAAGATGACTATGTTCGTTTCCACCGACTTGCCATCGACTTCCAAGCCCGGAATCTCGGCCAGACCTTCAGCCAAGACTCGAGCATTCTTATGATCCTCCGCCAGGCGGTCCCGCTGATGCTCGAGCGCGTAGAGCGCTCCGGCGGCGATAATGCCCGCCTGCCGCATCCCGCCCCCAATTTGTTTCCGGAACCGGCGCGCGCGCTCGATGAACTCGACCGAACCCGTCAACACCGATCCAACTGGCGCGCCCAGCCCCTTCGAGAAGCACACGTTCACTGAATCAAACCCGGCAGCGTATTCGCGTTCGGGAATACCGGTCGCGACGGAGGCATTCCAAAGCCGGGCGCCGTCCAGGTGCATTCGCAGTCCGCGCTCTTTAGCCAGCGCCGCAATGCTGCGAATTTGTTCCAGCGGCCAGATGCTACCCCCGCCGCGATTGTGAGTATTCTCGATGCAGATCAATCGGGTGGGAGCAAAATGCACGTCGGGCTTGCGCAAAACCGCGGTCACGTCTGTGGTGGTGAACATGCCGCGGTTGCCATGAAGGCAGCGGCACATCACGCCAGAGAACGCTGCCGGTCCGCCGCCTTCGAAGTAGTAAATGTGCGAGGTGGCTTCGAGCACGATTTCCTGTCCAGGCTCGGTATGCGCGCGCACGGCTACCTGGTTGCCCATGGTGCCTGAAGCGACAAACAACGCCGCCGGCTTGCCCAAAAGCTCCGCGGTCCTTTCTTCCAGGCGCTTTACAGTCGGGTCTTCGCCGAAGACATCATCACCCACTTCCGCCTGCGCCATCGCCCGCCGCATGCCGGGCGTGGGCAGCGTTAACGTGTCGCTTCGAAGATCGATGTTTTGCACGGCGGCACTTTTAGGCATATCGACAATCAAACATCAAACCAAAGAGCCGAGCGAGAAGGAAATGAAAGGCGTCTGGATACTGGATATTGGATGCTGGATGCCTTGATACGAGATTCTGGTAAGCAGCGCGACATTGCCCTCCCCACTCATCGGTAAATATCCCCCTGCCCCAGCCGACACTCACAGTACCCCGTGCCGGGGTCGGTTTTCCTCCCCCAGCGTTCGTCCAGCATCTAGTATCCACAATCTAGCAATTTACAAAATGTCGATGTAGGGCGATTATTCAGATACAATACCAACCAGCCACCGGGCGGGCGTCCTGTCTCTGCCGGCTTGGGGCATCACCAGAAAGGAACAATATGGCGTACTACATGTGTCAGGTGAGTTACACGCGGGAAGCAATCCAAACGCTAATCAAAAAACCGCATGATCGGACTACAGTCGTGCGGTCCGCGATCGAAAAGGTCGGAGGCAAACTGCACGGTTTTTGGTATGCGTTTGGCGACTATGATGCAGTGCTGATTTTTGAAATGCCCGATCATGCGAGCGCGGCGGCGGTGCCGTTGGCGGCCGCTGCGGGAGGCGCTATTTCCAAAAGTCACACCACGGTCCTGCTCACTTCCGCAGAGGGTATGTTAGCGATGAACAAGGCAACCAAATCCGGTTACCGCCCACCCGGCAAGTGATGCCTCCGTGCGGTCGGCGTAATCAAAAGAATCCGACCCACACGCCGACCGCTTTCCATCTCCCGCTTGCGGGGAAATGGAAAAAAGGGAGAGGGGTCCCTGGTCGAAACGAATCCCAGATTCTCTGCCGTTCATCCGGCATCCAAAATCCAGTATCTAGTATCCTTCCCTACTCTGTCTCCGGCAGCTTCGGGAAAGGTGCGTGCGGTTCTTTCTGGTACCAGAATGCGACGGAGGAAATGGTGTCTTCCTCGAGGAGATAACGGCCGCCGGTTTGCCAGCCAAGGGCCTGGATGGTCACTTTCAGATCTTTCTCGAACCGGACCGGATCCATGATATGCCAGCGGTACAGGCCAAAACGTTGGCCCACCTGATAGATTTCGTCCGGAGGCAACACCTGGGCCAGACCGGTGTATGGCGTCGAGAAGGTCTGATACTTTTTGGTTTCGTGATTCTCGAAATTATATGAGCCGCAGAAATAATCTTCCGTTCCGGTGCCGCAAATGGTTGGGAACTCTTTGTCACCGTCCATGTAGAACTTGATTTCACCTTCGCCCCACCATCCGGGGCTGTGGACTTCCCACGCCAGGTAGGTGCCGACGTATTGACCCTGCCCGTTAACGTTGTCCAAAATGGTATAAAGCCCTTTCTGATGCAGTGGCGCCTCCCGCCGGAACTGGGCGTGC
The DNA here is from genome assembly GCA_964623885.1 of uncultured Verrucomicrobiota bacterium. GTDB lineage: Bacteria > Verrucomicrobiota > Verrucomicrobiia > Limisphaerales > UBA8199 > CAZUVM01. The sequence goes on along the minus strand of CAZUVM010000027.1, from coordinate 18,269 downwards.
AGATAACCGGCGTCTTTGGGCACGTCCGCGAGCGTGTAATTGACCTGATAATACAGCACCATGTCTTTGCTGTCGGTATTTTCCAGGGTGATCTTTGCCGATTTATGGAAGGGCATGGGCCAGTAGCAATTGAAGGCGCTGCCTGGGTTCACGCAAATCGGCAGCGAACTAATCTGGCAGTATTTGCCCCAGCCGCAGGCGAAGAAATCGCCCACAGGACATTCCACCGATGGCTCCGTCTCGCCATCCCAGTAGAAGCGCAGGATCGAGCGCCGGAAATTCCCGGTCGGGGTCATCCAGATCTGCTGGATCGATCCCGGACCTTTGATCTCACCCAGTGTGAACGTGCTTTTGGCTTTGATCCGGACTGAAGGCGAAACTTTCCAGCCCTGACCCAAATCGCGAGAGGCGTTTTTGCCGGTGCCTTCGGTGGCCATGCCCGCTTTGCCTTTTTCGCCGGTAAAATTCTCCGGGCTGATCGAGCGCGTTTTTGCGTTCGAAACTTTGTAGAGATCGCCCAGGTTCATCCCCAATCCCGCTTCGGCTGCGGGTGCTGCGCTGCTCCAGGTGAGAATCGCGATTAACGTTAAGAGGGAAGATGTTTTCATAGTTTTAAAGAGGAAACGCACGCGGCCATTTATATTGACATGCATTGAATGAGCAAGCGCCGAATGGGGGCGGGATGCGGTAGCTACTCCCAAATCCGGTAGGGCGTCGCGCTCTTATCGAGGAACACGCCACAACGCGGACATTTGTCGGGGTCAGTCCAGGCCCGAACTCGATGCAACGATGAGACCGGGCATTGGGGCTGAAAACTTACCCACCGTGTGTCGTGCAAAAGCTTATGAGGCAGGCGGGCGAGTAACGCCTCGAACCTGGGAGGCCTTTTGGAAACGCGAACCGTGTGCCGGTGACGGCCCATCGTCAAATGCTTCCCAAGCACGAGCGATTTGTGGCCGCCCGCGATCCTGAGCCGAATGACCACATCGTAGAGTTCCTTGCAATCGCGACAGAGAATCGTCTGGATAAAAAAGTCCAAACCCCGGTCGGGCCGACCGGCAACCTTCGCTCGGTACCCGCATTTGCCGCACTCGAAGTGATAAGCTCGGCCCATAATTTGCGTCGGTGCGCGGAGGCTAGCCTGCCCTGCCCCGCCGAGAAACTCAATCCTGAGTTTTGGACCATGCAACGGGCTTGCGTCAGTGGGGGGATGACGATAGGGTATGGTCCCGTTTAACGGATTTCAGCACCGGGTTGGTAGCTCAGTCGGTAGAGCAGCGGCCTTTTAAGCCGTTGGTCCTGGGTTCGAGTCCCAGCCAACCCACCACTTTCCAGTAGGCAGGATGTGCAAGATATACCACAAATACCGAGGTGTTTTGCATATTGTCTGCTCTAAATGGCAAAAGCAAAGGGATGTAGTGGGGTGCAGATTTGCCATTAAATGAAGTTTAAAGGCAAATTTAAGGGCAAACTTTTCCTCTCCAAAACAACACGGCCCGGGCTCGCATGTGGTCTCAGTTTCGCGCCGTCACCCCGGTGACTCCCCGGCCCTACATTCCATGGTCGCCCCGTATTGAATCCTCACACCCTGAGGCCTACGCTAACGGCATAGTTTGACAGCCTTTCTGTGGCGCAGTCTCCGCTGACTGCGCCGTTTTTTTTGTTGGGGAGCTGATTTATCGAGGCGTGGGGTCCTGCCCTGCCTGCCCTGCAATAATCGGCTCACACGGTAGCAGCCATCCCTACCAGAACTCCAGGGTCACAACATCATCTTTTCCGTTTAAGGGAAACTATTCTGCCGCCATACTTGGGACTCCCGTTGGACCGGATTAGGTCGTGCTGGTCTGCCCGAACAACGGCCCAGCTTTCCACCGTCCCCACCGCCTGGAAATTCGTGTTACCTTTGCGCTGCGCTATTTGTGATTGTGGTAACCACACCACCGCTTTCAACTCTCCAGGTGCCCTGGTAGGTCACACTTATCGTGAGATGGGTCCATCGTGAAACAAAGCTCTCGTCCATTGGGTTCGCGCCATCCGTTTCCTCAGATTGTTCGACGCTTACGAGGGTTTCTGGATTGCGAGTTCGGTATTCCGCTTGGTCCGAATGAAGCGCGAAGTACACCGGCGTCAAGAACTTCATCTCGAAATCGTTCGAGGCGGCGCTGGGTCTGTCCCAACTGGGTTTTTTTCTCGGAGATAGACTTCAATGAACTGCTGGGCTGATTCCATATATAACTAACCAGCGACGGCGGACAACCTACGCTGTGAAACAAGGCAGAGTCAACCTGACGGCGGGCGCTTTTGTTTTGGGACGCCGGGGACGGGTAATGGGAGTTCAGAGCTCCGTTCCCTGCGTTTCCTCCTGTCCGCCTCCGGGCGCCGAACTCATCCGGCTGGAGAACATCTGCAAGACCTACCGTCGCGGCACCCTGGAAATCCCGGTCCTCCAGGGGGTCTCCTTGAGCATCGCCCGCGGCGAACTGGTGGCGCTGGTCGGCGCGAGCGGCTCAGGCATGAGCACTCTCATGAATATCCTCGGCTGCCTGGACCGGCCCACCTCCGGCCAGTACTGGCTCGACGACAAAGAGATCTCGTCCGCCTCGCCGGACGAACGCGCCAACCTCCGGAACACCAAGATTGGTTTCGTCTTCCAGAATTTCAACCTCCTGCCGCGCACCAGCGCCTTGACCAATGCACGGATGCCCCTCGACTATTCGCCCACGCATCCCTCCGACGCCGACAGCCGCCAACACGCCGAGAAGATGCTCCAGCTCGTCGGTTTGGCGGAGCGCACGGATCATGAGCCGGCCGCGCTTTCCGGGGGTCAACAGCAGCGCGTGGCCATCGCCCGCTCCCTTATTAACCACCCGCAACTGCTCCTCGCCGACGAGCCGACCGGCAACCTCGACTCGCGCACGACCGTCGAAGTCCTCCGGATGTTGCAGCAGCTCAATCAGCAGGAAGGCCTCACTATCATCCTGGTCACCCACGATGAGAATGTCGCCCGCCACGCCAGCCGGATCATCCGCATCAAAGACGGGCTGATTGTGGAGGAAGGTGCGCCATCGCAATTGCAACTTGCTACCCTCTCCGAAGCCCAACATCTCCCGGCACCGCCCGGCGTCCCGCTCCACCGCAACGCCAGCCAGTTCAAGCACGCCGCGCGCACCGCGCGCATGGCCCTGCGCGCCCTTCGCCGCAACGTCCTGCGCACGATGCTCACCTGCCTGGGCATTGTTATCGGCATTGCCGCCGTCATCGCCATGATGGAAATTGGAGGCGGCTCATCCCGTTCGATCCAGCAGGCCATTGCCAGCCTGGGCGCCGCCATGCTTCAGATTGACGATGTCAGCATCACCGTGGCGGGCGTCAGCACCGGCCGCGGTGGCGGCATGATGTGTACGATGGAGGACGCGGATGCCTTGCGCAGCGAGTGCAGCGCCTTGCAGAACGTTGCCCCGAGCGTCGATTGCTGGGGCCAGGTCGTCTATGGAAACAAGAACTGGCGCGTCGGGCGAATTCTCGGCACGACACCCGATTATTTGCAGGTGCGCAACTGGCCGGTGGCCGAAGGTGAGCCGTTCACGGCGGAGGACGTGCGCAGTGGCGCGGCCGTATGCCTCATTGGGCGCACCGTCGCTGAAAAACTGTTCGGCCTCGAATCCCCAATCGGCAAAGAACTACGCCTGCGCGGCATCGGCCTGAAGGTCGTCGGCGTGCTCGCGTACAAAGGCGCGAACGTGATGGGGCAGGACCAGGACGATTTCCTCCTCGCGCCTCTCAACACGATCAAGTTTCGCGTCTTCGGGCAACGGCAGGGCTCGCAGTCGCTCGCATCTACCCCGTCGGCCAGTTCACCCAGCACGATCAGCCAGGTTTATCCCAGCCAGCAACCACCCCTGTACCCGCCCCAATCCGCCAGCCAGGCGGCGGACGCGCCGCAACTTATTCGCTTCACCGACCTCGACGACATCTGGGTTTCCGCCGGCACGCCACAGAACATCCCGCTGGCCATCAAACAGATTAACTCTGTGCTTCGCGACCGCCACCACATAGCGCCTGGCGGTCCAGACGATTTCAGGATTCGCGATCACACGGAGATTTCCGAGACCTTCGCCGCCACGAGTCGGGTGATGACGAACCTGTTGCTCTTCGTGGCGCTCATTTCGCTGATCGTCGGCGGCGTCGGCATCATGAACATTATGCTCGTCTCCGTGACCGAGCGGACGCGCGAAATTGGCATCCGCATGGCCGTCGGCGCGCGGTCCCGCGACATCCTCCGCCAGTTTCTCATCGAAGCCGTTGTTCTTTGCCTCGCCGGCGGTGTGGTCGGAATTCTCATTGGCCGCGGTGCCTCCGTAGCAATCACCCATTTGCTGCACTGGCCCACGCTCCTGTCCGTCCCCGCCATTATCGCCTCCGTCGCTGTCTCCTGTACCGTCGGCATCCTGTTCGGCTTCTACCCCGCCTGGAAAGCCTCCCGCCTTGATCCGATCGAAGCCTTACGGTACGAGTGAGTCAGGGTTGACAGCCGGCGCAATTAGCGTTTCAGCTTCTCCCATTCCGTCTCAGAGGCGGGGGCTTTTTGATATTCCATCAGGGTTTGCCAACCGTTCTCCTTCACTAATAGCGCTTCAAAATGGACGTAATCGTCTTTTCGGGTTCCGTGCTCATCAACAGTCCAATAGTGAAAAATGCCTGTTTCATGCGCGGTCGTCTCATCGCCCAATCTCTGGCTGAACCGCATTTCCACGCCCGCCTTCATTTTACCCGACTTGGTGTCGAGAAAACCTTGTTTCCACCCGGCGAGCGCTTTTGAAAATGGATACGAGGCCTTCTTTGCAACCGAAACAAGGATACCGGAAGGATGACATTTTGCCTTGTAACCCTCATAGTCCCCGTTCTGCACCGTCGCCTGGATTTCGCTCCAAAATTTATCCAGTTGAGCCAGCCTGGTCGCCTCATCCACACCGCTTTGACCGGCACTGCAATAGAGGGGAATTGACAAAAACAGTACCAGGAATGCGCGTGCAGGTTTCATTTTGGGACGTTACAGGAAGTTTTTTTAAGGTTCAAAGGAAATGACGGTGGCGGTATGGCCTATGATAGTTGCGCGGCCCTTTCAGGGCCGATGGTTTCTTGTGGGGTGGAAACCCAGCGTGGCGCGTTGGCGCGGTGAGCCCAAGCTGATATGCGGCGCATCGTTGGGGCGCGGGGCCGGTCGTTGCTGCTGCGGGCCGGGACGTCCCGCGGTCCGGTGCGGCGAATTTGATAGACAGTAGCCGATGGCCGGGGCAATTAGCGTTTCAGCCTTTCCCAGGGTGGGACGCCGAGGACGGCGTCCTTACCACTCGGCCATGACGGAGGCACGCACCAAAAAAATCTTTTGAAAAAATGCGATTCCTCGGCTTCAAGACTTTGGCGGCCATTCGACGCCGGCAAGTTCCTTCGGCAATTGTTTCGGGTCGACCGGATAAATGAGAGAGAGGTCCATTTTGGATTTTGAACCTTGCAGAAATTCGAGTTCTTCCGGAGCTCCGACGACGAGCCAAAGCACCTCGGCGTCCGTATCGTTGAATACCTGGCGCAACTGATCCGGCCCGACCAGCACGCCGCCATAGCGCGGCACAGTCAATGTCTCATTGCCAATGCGCATGCGACCCGTGCCTTCGAGGACGAAATAGAATTCCTCCTGGCGAACGTGCTTGTGCAGCGTGCTGGCGCTTTTGGGCGGCAGCCGCCAGAGCCGCGCCGCGAGATTCTCACTGCCGGTCCGTTCCAAATAATCCGCGTTCGGGATCTTCATCAGGTTGGATGGACGCCAGAAGAGGTCGTCCGGCTTAATAACGTGGTAACCTTCAATGGTCTTCATGAATGGATACTGATTCGAATGGTCCCACCTTGCAACCCGGGCGGTACGGCACGAGAATCGCTAGGAGTTGGTTTCTGATAATTCGAATGACATCAACTAAAAGGTTTAAGGTTTGGCTGGTGATCCTGGTGACTGTGTATGGTGGATTTTCGTTTCCCGCATTTGCCATGCTCGACGCCAAATCGCCCGCGAACACCAACGCGCCGTCCGACGGATCACCCTGGAGCAGCATGGCCCACGTCAACGGTTCGTCGGGCACCTACCTGGGAGCAGGTTGGGTGTTGGCGCCGGTTCATGTCGGAGCGGGCAATGCTGACTTTAACGGAACGGTTTTTCCCTACGACGGCACCTCGGTACAATTGACCAACTCGGACGGAACGGGAGCCGACATGCTCATGTTTCACCTGGGAGTGTTGCCGCCATTGCCCAAGATGCCACTGACGACCAGCACGCCCGTTAATTCATCCCAGGTAGACATGATTGGTTTTGGTTACATTGCCGGATCGGCGCAGACAAACTTCGGCACGCTGACGGGCTTCTACTGGTCCGCTGCTCAATACAAAAGCTGGGGCAACAACAAGACGATTTCTACGCTTTCGAGCGTGAACGATGGGGTTGGCATTAACATCAGTTTCAGCACAGACTTTACGTCAACCCTGCAAACCTCCGATGAAGCCCAAGCGACTTTCGGTGATTCGGGCGGCGGCGTGTTCCAAAAAAACGGCTCAACCTGGCAGATGGTCGGCATGACCTTCGCCATTGAAACGGTGACCGGCCAGGCGGCCAACACCAGCGTTTATGGCGATCGGACGGCTTGCGCCGATATCGCTACTTACCGATCGGAAATCCTGGCGATCATCGCCGGCACCGTGCCGACATTAACGATCAATCGTTCCGGTACAAATATTCTGGTTTGCTGGCCGGATACCGGCGTCAGCTACAGGCTGCTTTCGAACACAAACCTCGCCACAACGAATTGGCTCGCGTTATCGCCGACACTGACGGCAACAAACAGTCTCCTGTGCGCGCAAATACCGGCGACGAATCGGGCCAACTTTTATCGGTTGGAGAAGTAAACCGACGGCAGGTGCGGGCTGAGGACGTCCGAGGCACCGACAATCAGAGGTCCTTGTGATGGATTCTGGCACCCCCATTCGGGTGCTTTGCTTTTCCGACGTTCCGCGCAAGCCATGCGAAGACATTAAGTGTCAACTGCCGCTCCATTGATAATCATATCCTGCGGGTGGATCGTAATCCAACGCCAGCGAGAGACCTCCATTGGGATAGCGTGTGCTGTTCCAATAGATGCGGATGTAGCACGCGTGGCCATCCACGAAACTGACCACGTTTTTAGCGTCGTTGAATTGCAGCTGAGGGGATGGATTGTGCCACGACCAGGGGGCAAGCGCCGACACTTCCGCGACGAGGACCGTTCGGGCAGGCTGCCTTATTGCGCTGAGCTTCAAACCAGTCAGGCCGTGGGTCGTAATTGAAAACCCGTTGGTCGTCCCGAAGGTGCGCGGAATATTGTCTCCTCCATTGAAGGCGTAGCTGGAATAATCAAAAACAGGATGATCATGAAGGCTCTCGCGCAGATATTGGAAAGAGGCGACCGAATTCGCGAGGACAAAGCTGGGGAAAAACCGATCGGCCGGGCAGGCGAACAACTTATCTTGGGCTGACGAGGCGCCTTTCAAGCCAACGTAGTTTTTCATGAGTTCCTTGTAACCGGAAAACAGGGTCACGCGGTTGGTGCCGGCCGCCGCAGTCCCGGGACTGGGTGTGGCGTCACTCGAGTCATCCGAATACATGCGTATGCCCAGATTGATTTGGCGCAGATTGTTCAGGCAGGCGGTTCGTTGGGCTTTGGTCTTAGAACGGCTGAGGGCCGGGAACAGCAGGGCAGCGAGAATAGCGATGACGGCAATGACCACGAGCATTTCCACCATGGTGAAACCGACATTCGCATGGAAGTTCTTTCCCATGGTTGTTTTGGACAGAGCACAGAATGGTGACTCACGTCGAGGATGGCCAAATAGCCGAATAACCTTTAGCCGAGTTGCAAAGTCCTCGTATGAAATCTGAGAGAAGAGAATGGCAAGCTCGAGGCGTGACTCCCTGCCGTTGCTGCTGCGACGGCCCGCGCTCCTGGCGAAGACAGGTAGGGATCCCGCCGCTCCCAGTTCTGCGTTCATGGTCACAATGCGCTTTAGTCCGCTCCCGGAAGTGTTACGATTGCGATTAAGATTAAGAAACAAAGTTCCTCGCGTAGGGTGCTTTTCCCTGTGGATTTAAGGTCCCTGCCCTATTGTCTAAAAGATGCTTTGGACCATGTTGCAGGCGAGGTTAGTTAGTTGTGGTGAGGGGAGGTGGTCCGGCAACGGGCCGCCTCTTTGCTTTGGATTCGTGGATTAATGGATTGGTGGATTGATGGGCATCCGCTGTGTTCGCGAGGGGAGGGAGCATTCTGACCGCTGCGAGAGGACACCGCTCGCGGTCCAGTCCTCAAAGTCCACTCAGATGTGGATGGCGCGGCCGGCCACGGCGAGCGCGGCTTCGCGCAATGCTTCTCCCAACGTCGGGTGCATGTGGCAGGTACGGGCCAGATCTTCGGCGCTGGCGCTAAACGCGATGGCAAGGGCAGCTTCGTTGATTAAATCGCCGGCATGCGGCCCTAGGATATGCGCGCCCAGGAGCCGATCGGTGCGAGCATCGGCGAGCAGTTTGATTTGACCTTCGACCTGTCCCAGCGTTCGGGCGCGCCCATTGGCGCGGAACGGGAATGCGCCGCGCCGGTATTCCACGCCCGCGGCTTTCAGTTCATCTTCAGTTTTGCCCACGGCGCCGATCTCCGGCTCGGTATAGACGACCGCCGGAATCGCGTTGTAGTTCATATGCGCCGGCTGGCCGGCGAGCATTTCAACGCAAGCAATGCCTTCCTCTTCGGCCTTGTGGGCCAGCATGGGGCCGGGGATAACATCGCCGATGGCATAGACGTTGGCCGCGCTGGTCGCGAAGTGGTCGTTCACCGGGATGGCGCCTTTGCGATCAACCTGCACGCCTATCGTGTCCAAGCCCAGGCGCTCGGTGTTGGGTTTGCGTCCGACAGCCATGAGCACGCGGTCGCAAGCGATCGGCTCCCGGCCTTCCGCTTCGACGACGCCTTGGGCACCTTCGACGCGCACCGCAGTGACCTTGCAACCGAGGCGGAATTCCAGGCCCTGTTTCTCGAAGAGCTTTTTTGCTTCCGCAGCGATTTCGCTGTCGATGCCGGCCAAAATGCGGTCGAGAAACTCAAACACAGTTACGCGCGCGCCAAGGCGTCGCCAAACCGAGCCCAACTCGAGCCCGATGTAACCGGCGCCGATGACGACGAGGTGATTGGGCACGGCGGAATAGGCGAGCGCTTCGGTGCTGGTGCCGAGCAACCGGCCGTCAGGCGTAATGCCCGGCAAGGAGGCGGGCTGACTGCCCGTGGCGATGATGAAGGAACGTGCTTTGAGTTCTAGTGGGCCCTGCGTCGACTCAACTTTAACCGCGCCCGGGCCCGTGAAACTGGCATGACCGAAGTAGCGGGTGACTTTATTCTTCTTGAACAGAGCCTCGACGCCACGGGTAAGCGTAGTGACCACCTGGTCTTTGCGTTTGAGCATAGCAGCGAGATCAAGTTCCAGCGACGCGGTCTTGATCCCGTGCGCGGCGAACGTTTCCTTCGCTTCGCGAAACCGTTCGCTGGATTCAAGCAGCGCTTTACTCGGAATGCACCCCACGCGCAGGCAAGTGCCGCCGAGCACCTGCTCCCGCTCGATACAGGCCACCTTCATGCCAAGCTGCGCCGCCCGGATGGCAGCAACATATCCGCCAGGGCCGCTCCCGATAATGATCAGATCGTGCTCCGGTGCAGCTGCCATAGCTAGTTGAAGCCCTCAAAGGGTGTTAGGCAGACGAGTTGGCAACTGGTCCCCGGCCGAGGCCAATATATTGCCACAGGATTGCGAATTATGTTGATACCTCCAGCGCGGTTCGGCGCTGCTGCCCTTCGCCCCATCGAAACTCCTACCGTCGCCGCAAGGCGCTTAACGTCCGGTGGGCGTAGGACAACCACAACACACTCAGTGACCCAATGATGAGCACCTGTCCGAGGGTGGGAAAGCTATAGATCAGGTAGGCGGTTATCCCGCAAGCGAGGGTAGCCTTGATCAAATCCAACAAGTTCATAAACTGCGCTCCCAGTTCCGGCAGCACCCGGCAGTTGGACGCGGCCGCGTCCAAAACGGCCGCCAGGCAGCTACACAAGACTCGCCTGGGATTTCACCAACAAGTCGTGCAAAACCTTACATACTCTCAAATCGGTCGAATGCCAAGTTAAAACCGCCTGTGACGCCACTTTTTGCTCAGCTTTGGGGGACGCCGGCCAGGTTGGTTTCGATGATCCCCTTAGCGGCGGCGTGCCGCACCAGGCTCGCAGTATCGTGGATATTGAGCTTGTTCATCACCTGCTGCCGATGTTTCTCAACCGTTTTAACACTTAAGCCTAACTCCCCGGCAATCTGCTTGTTGGCAAAGCCCTCCGCGATGAGCTGCAGTACCTCCGCTTCGCGCAAAGTCAGTTCGGTATTGTTGTTTTTGGGCGGTGCTTCTCCGGATAGAGAGCGCCGGGTCTGTTCGCGCAACCGCTGAGCGATGCCCGGACTGAAATAGGCATTGCCCTTTTTGACTTCGCGAATGGCTTTCACCAAATCAGCCGCAGCCACTTGCTTGATTAGATAGGCGGCGGCACCGGCAGCAATGGCCTGCTGCACGTGCTCGTCCGCGTCATAGGTCGAGAGGATGAGGATCTTGGCCGAAGGAACGGCCTTGAGGATCTGCCGAGTGGCTTCCCACCCATTCAACAGCGGCATGGCCAGGTCCATGATGATGACGTCGGGCCGGTATCTTTCCGTAAGCTGGACCGCTTCGCGCCCGGTCTGGGCTTCGGCAATGACATTGATATCGCCTTCGGCAGCGAGAAGCGCCTTGAGACCTTGACGGACGATATTGTGATCGTCCACAACCAAAACGTTGATATTTGACATAGATTTCGCTTTGATTATGGGTCCGAAACAGGTGCGCCAGCAATGGGGTGAAACCCCCGCCCCTGAGGTGTACACCCCAAAGACAAGCAGCCCATTTGCGAAGTATAACGGTGCCCGTTACACTTAAACGCAAAATCGAGGTGCCTCATGCTGGACGAGCAATACATATTGCTGGCCGAAGATGATCCGAACGACGTGATGCTGCTCCAACGGGCGTTCCAAAAGGCCGGCTTGCGCGATCGGCTAAAGATCGTGCGCGACGGAGAGCAGGCCATTGACTATCTGGCAGGCCGCGGAGATTACGCGGATCGTGAACGATTCCCGCTGCCGTTCATGCTCCTGCTGGACCTAAAGATGCCGGGGACGGACGGGTTCGAGGTCTTGCAGTGGGTCCGAGCGGAGTGCAGCCTAAAGCGCTTGCTGGTGGTCGTCCTGACCTCTTCTAATCTCCAAGCTGATGTGGATCGGGCTTATGATCTCGGCGCAAACTCTTACCTGGTGAAGCCGGTTGAATTTGATGAAATGGTGGGCTTAATCCTGCGGTTTGAGGCTTATTGGACCGAGATAAACCGGACCCCGACGACCTCAAATGCCGCCAAGCCCATCCAGGCTGCGCCGACCCTGGTTTGAGGCGAAGGAAAAGGCTTGCAACAAGGGCTGGGGGTGCTATTTTGGCCGGCCTTAATTTTTTAACTTAGGACCTGTATGGCACGAATTTGCGAATTAACCGGCAAACGCCCGATGAAGGGCAGCATCATTTGGCGTAGTGGCAAATCCAAGAAGAGCGGCGGAATCGGCACGCACATCACCGCGATCACAAAGCGTCGATTCATGCCCAATCTTCAGCGCGTTAAAGCGCTAGTGAACGGCGAAGTGCGCTACATGCGGGTTTCCACAGCCGCTATCAAGAAGGGCTTGGTCACCAAAGCCCCCAAGCGCAACTGGAAAAAGCCGGACGCAGCGCCCGCGACCGCTTAGTCGGCTGAATTCCCCATTTTCTGAAAAGTCGAAGAGCGCCGGTGGAGAAGCCGGCGCTCATCGTTTGCAGCAAATCCAGTCCTGTTATTTTCCTTTCCCCTGGCTCTTCGGGACTGTCACGGTGACGTCTTTAGGGGTGGACAAATTTCCAGAGGTATCCTTGGCCTGGATGGTAATGGTGTAAACCCGGCCGTTGCCCTGGCCGGACCGTTCCGCACGCAACTGCACGGTATGGTCACCGGTGATAATCCAGTCTGGATCTGTGTGGCCGCTGCCTTTGGCATTTACAGATTCATTGCTTGTGACCTTGATAATTCTCCAGGTGGTTGCGCTGCACGTATCGGTGACCTGGGCAAAGACTCGGACACCGACCAGCTTATGATCGGGCGGCCAGAGCACGTTCGGTTCGGCTCGAGCCGAGACAATGACCGGCGGGGTGGTATCGACTACGGTAACGGTAGTGGCGCAAGAAGCGGTATTGGTATCTGAATCGCTTACCATCACGGCGACCTGATTCGTGCCCAACGGTAAAGTATCCATGAAAGAGACGGTAGCCATGGTGCCATTGGTGCCTGCGGCTATCGTGTTGGTTTGGGCAGCCATCCCATTCACGGTCCAGACTACCATCAGCGCATCCCCGTCCCTGTCGCCAACTGTGACGGTGACCAAAGCCGGGGTGCCGCATTCGACAGTCATTGGGCTGGGACAGCTCACCATTGGCGGCGAATTAGATTGAACTTGAGGGATTAGTTGCCCGCGAATTTCACCTCCGGGGTGGTCAGCGGTATGAATGTTGATGTAGTCCAAACCGGCGAGCAGGTTGGAAACGGCGTTGGTTGGAAAGGCGATGAGAGCATAGATGACCCCGCCGTGAGCGGCATTGGTACCTGTGAAATTGTAAGGCGTGAGGGGAATTTCGACAGGAGCATTACTGCCCTGCGGCGCCGCGCTATGGATGTGCATAGCGATCGCGGCCCCGGTGAGATCGGTGAATCCGGCCGCTGAACCGTAACCAATGGTCACCAGGAGTTGATAGGAGCTGGTGTCGAGGACGATGCCGCCCGAAATCGTATTACCGGAACCCGTGCTGTCGGCGGACGGAGGCACCTCGTTGCTTGGGCTCAAGCCGACAGCCACATCGGTGCCCGGCGGTGAAAGATCGAAGTGAATGAGCGCGGCGGGCGCGGAGAGCGCGGCGGCGAGGAGTAATGCAAAAACAGCTTTCATGAGGATCCTTTCGTTACTTGACACAACCAAGCGATATACTTCGTATCGCCTTACAACATTGGTTAATGCTTTCCCATACCACAAATGCGCATCGAAGGCAACCGATAGATTAAGAATTTTAAGAACAGTGGTAAGGCAATTACTCGTTGGAGCAGCCTTTGGAAAGGCAATGCTTCCGGACTCAAATCTTCGCCTTAAGCGCCGAAGGATCGATCATCCGCGTCCAGCGTTCTTGTTCGGAGATGGGAATAAGCCCACGCTGGACCTTTAACCAGGCCATTTCGCGCAGCGAACGCCAGCCTATTTTTCGCGCGGCAGCGCGGAGTTCAGTGGTTTTCAAGCCAGGCTGGATCAGGTCGGCGACGGTATCGTCCAGAAGGAAGAATTCGTAAATGGCCACCCGGCCGCGGTGGCCTTTCTGGTTGCACTCGACGCAGCCACGCCCCTTCCAGGCACGCATCTGCTCCGGAGGGAGGCCAACGGCGACAGCCATTTCCTCGCGAGTGTGTCCGGGTATATCCCGATCCTCTTCATTGCAATGACGGCAGATGCGGCGAGCCAGGCGCTGGGAGATGCTGCACACGAGCGAGGAAGCTATTAGATATGGCTCGATGCGCATTTCAAGCAATCGGGTGACGGCGCTGATGCTGTCATTAGTGTGCAGAGTCGAAAGGACCAGGTGGCCCGTTTGGGCGGCACGCACCGCAATTTCGGCGGTTTCAAAGTCGCGGATTTCACCAACGAGCACAACATCGGGGTCATGGCGCAGGACGGAACGCAAGCCGGAGGCGAAGGTGAGGCCGATTTGATCGCGGACCTGAATTTGGACCGTTCCTTCAAGCTGATACTCGATGGGGTCTTCGAAAGTGATGATCTTGCGGTCTTCCGCATTGGCCTGAGCCAAGGCTGTGTAAAGAGTGGTAGTTTTGCCGCTACCGGTTGGGCCGGTGAGGAGCACCAGACCTTGGGGCAATTGAGTAAGCTGAGCAAAAACAGACTCCTGATTCGGCTCCATACCAAGTTGGCCTAGATCCAGGAATAGGCTTTGGCGCCCAAGGATGCGCAGACAGGCAGCCTCCCCGTATTTGGTGGGAACAATCGAGACGCGCAGATCATATTCCTCATCACCTGTTTTCATCGCGATACGACCGTCGTGAGGGAGGCGTTTCTCGGCGATATTCAGGCCGGCCATGATTTTGAGCCGTGAAACGATCGCCGAATGCAGGTGGCGCATGTCAGCAGGGACAGGGACGGACTCGAGCAAACCATCGACGCGATAACGCAGGCGAATGGCATTGGCGTAAGGCTCCAGGTGGATGTCCGTGGCGTGCAGCCGCAGGGCCTCCTGGAGCACCTGATCCACAAAAGCTGAAACGGTCGCCTCCAGGGCGGAGTCGGTTTCCTTGCCCTGGACATCAAAAACGATTTCTTGGTTGATGTCGCCGCCGCCACGCTCTTCACGGAGTTTCTGAATCGTTTCCGCGCCCAGCCCAAAATGCTTCTTGATGACGGCATGGACGGCGCTGGGCGTGGCCAGGACGATTTTGAGACGTTTGCCCAAAAGCAAACGCAGGTTGCCCTGCTCCATCTGGCGCGGCGGCTCGCTGAAAGCCAGCGTGAGACAATCGTCCTCAGCGCCGAGGGGGAGCAACCGATAATGGAAGATGAACTTGATGGGCACCAGTTCGAGCGTTTCGCGTTTGAGTTCAAGCGCGACGGGATCAACGAATTCCAGGTTGTTGGCCAGGGCCAGGGCGCGCCAGGTGTCCTCCTCGGAGGCGAAATTGAGGTCCACGATCGCGCGGTATTGGGGCAAATTGAGCCGGCGCTGACGCCGCCGAACCTGTTCGAGCTGACCCTCAGTGATCTTGCCCTGCTCGAGCAGCAGATCCCCTGGCTCTTTTTGAGTGATCGCGGAAATCATGTCACTTGATAGGGACCTCGATTTCCTTCTTCACATTCAAAGGCAGCAACGTGGCCTGTGCCTGAGGATTGGTCAGCGTGAGGCTTTGCAGAGTGGCATCGGCGACAAAAACATTGGTTGCGACTGAGGTCCCGACGCGGCTCATGACAAACCCGTCTCCCAATTTAAGGATCGCGCACTTAGGACCATCGGCGGTTTGATAGAATCCCTGATAAGTAACCTCGATCTTGCGCGTGGTGGGAGGCGCCGGCGAGGGTGGCGGCACAAAATATTGTGTGTAAAAAGGATTGGGAGAATTGACCGCGCCAGGCGCCGGAGCCGGCCGCGGGGAAACAGGGCCAAACAAAGGGTCGAGCCTGGCCGCGGGGACAACACTTTGGGCAGGCGTAGAAGAGATGTTGGCCACAGTATAGTCAGGTGTGTTGCCACCGAGACGGATTACGGACAGGTAAAGCAAGCACCATAGACCAACCTGAATGAACCAGGCAAAACTACGGCCGCGGAAAAATTGAAGTCGGTTCGAGGGCATGGCGATGACTCATTCTCTGGCCACAAACCCAATAGCGCGCAGCCAAACCCGCACTTCATCGAGCTTGTCAGGTGATTGCTTCTTCATCACCAGGCGCTCAATAAACAGGGGTGCTTTGTCAGCAGGCTCGAGCGGCAATCCCGCGGCACGAGTTTCTTCGGCGCGCAGGGGCAGGCTTTGAATGAGCTTAAGCGCATTGTCAGCCGAGGCGGTAAACTCGACATCAATTGGGATTTCCGTCCAGCGCCCGGAAGGGTCGCCAGCGAGTGAGTTCGTAAGAGCCAAGCGAACATCGAGCGAGTGAAGCGAAGCGACCTTGCAAGCCAGAGCGGCATTGAGCAGGTTGCCGGTCAAGGAAAGCGCCGGCCACAGCAGCGACGGGTCCTGGATATCAGCCGTATGTTCTGGAAAACCGGCAAAGACAGCCGGATCAATGGCGATCTTTTGTTCGCGCGCCCGTTTGTCCAGCTCATCGATTTGTTTGCTTCGCTCGTTCTGGTAATCGACTAACTGGAAGGCGGCGCCAAGGGCATTCCGCACGGTCGGGGATAGTTCGACGCGCGCGGCCGCCTTCTTCCTGGCGTTTTCAAGCAACCCCAACTCCTGCCTGGTTTCACGAAGCTGGTTGGTAATGTGCAGGAAATCCACCGCGCCGGTATTGGTTTCGAGTTTTCGCCAGGCGGTTTGCAGCGGTTCATCGAGATTCTGAGCACGATGAGTCAACGGCACCAGCACGAACAGATAGTAAACAGCCAGCCCGGCTCCCGCCACTGGCAGGAGCAAGCGCCGCCGGAGATCTTTGAAAGAGGACATAGCCCGTAATCGCGCCTAAGGCATGGTTTGAGTTACATTCCCCGCGGTGTCCTGAGCAGGCCAGGTTGGCCGCGCTGGGCGGCCACGCCGCGGCGGTTTCTTAGTTCGAAGCGGCTGCTGGAAATCGGTGGCAGCGAAGTCCAGGGCCAGCACGTAGTGCCGATCGGGAAGAATCACCTTTGGATCAGCAAGGTCTCGTCGCAAATCGTCCGACAGCAAATCGGCCTTGGAAAACAAGGACTCCTGCTTTAGTCCATTTACGACGTCACCCAACACCTGGCGCGAGTTCTCCGCATCTCCCGGCACACAGAGCTCGGCAATATAACCGGGTTTGACCGGCGCCGAATTAGTACTTGCGACAAACGGCGCTGCCGAACCGAGCGGGGCCGTGCGCGTGGATTCGACCGGCGTGCCCAGGAGGTTGGTCCGTGCCGGGCGATTGGTTGAGAGCAATGCCGGCGGGCGGCTGAAATACGTTTGTTGATCGGCCAGCAAGACGTACCAGAGGTTCCGGTTGCTGCGAGTTTGTTCCAACAAGGTCAGCATTTTCACGGTATCGACCGTGTTTTGCTCTCGCGCCAATACCGGGCGCAGACTTTCATACTCCGTCAACAGGTCGGCCGTCAGCGCATCATTCTTATCCACGTCATCCAAAGCTGCCTGCACTTTGTCCAAAAGACCTTGTTTGGTATTTAATAATGAAAGCTGCCGCCAGGTTCCAAGCGCCAGAAGCAACACGCACACGGCCAGCAAGGCGAAGCTGGCGAGTTCCACGCGCTGGCGGCTGAGCCGCTTTTTCCATGCCAGACGATAATCCTCCGGCAACAGGGATACTGACTGAGCGCTATAGCCCAACGCCTGAAGAGCAAGCCCAAAGGCCACCTCATGCCCCGGGGCGGGCAAGGCCCGATCCGGCTGCGCATCTTTAGGCCAGGGCTGCAACGAGATTCCGGCATGCTCCTTCAGATGCTCCAACAAACCAGGCTGGTCGAATCCGCCCCCACTGCCCACAAGCTGAAAACCCTTTAAATCGGAGGGAACACCTGGGTTCTGCTGAAACCACTCCGCCAACTGGCGTCGAAGCTCGGCTACCCAACCGTCGACGACCGGCGCAAATTCAGCAATCGCGCGAGGCCCGGTCAACAGATTCACTTGCTGTTTTAGAGCCTCAGCCGACTGCTCGCTGCAGTTTTGCAGCCGCGCGATCGCCCGGGTGAAAAAATCGCCACCCATTTGAAAAGTCGAGGCGAACACGCCCTGGCCGGCCAGCAGCACCACGAGCACGGTGGTTTGAGCGCCCATGTGCACCAAAACCGCACGGGACGAAAGCGGCGCCGCCGCCCGATAAGCAGCAATGAGCGCGTTGGCAGTCGTGGTGACTTCACACAAATCCTCCTGGTCGAGGCCCAAACGCGCGATTCGTTCGCGGATTTCCCCTTCCTGCGCCAGCGTGACCCAGAATTCCTGCCGGTTGGGAGCCTGAGCTTCGGTACGGACGAAATCATAAACAATCCGGCTCTCGCTAACTCCGCTTAATTTGATGATTTCGTCAGCGATGAGCTTTTCCACGTCACTGCCTGGCGCGCCGGGCAAATTAACGATTTGGGAGAGGCAAAGCTGCTGGCCTAAGACCAGGGCCACGGGCGGCCGGCCCGCGTCATCGAGCAAATGCTGCAGATGAGCGTTGAATTCGTCGGCGGACACCAAGCCTTCGGCCTGCAGGTCCATCATTTCCTGTTTCAGGATCCGGAGGTGGCCAAAATCGCTCTCGGCCATGAGAAGCTTCAGCCGGCGACTACCCGGGTCCACCGCGAGTACACGGCGGACGGGCGGCCGAACCTGGTTGAATTT
>CAZUVM010000026.1:0-21789 GCA_964623885.1 uncultured Verrucomicrobiota bacterium | reverse complement strand
TTCATCCGTGGTTTTCTTCTGCATGGTTACGGATTAAGATTATGAGAAAGCGTTAGGGACGCAGAGGACGGCGTCCTTACCGCAAAGGAGTTGGGAGCACCGAGCACGGCCGTTCTTACAGGTCCCTACCAGATTCCTGCGTGACAAAGGGTGGTTTCGGCGCTAACAAAATCGAAATCGAATGCGCTCCCGTCATGAAAAGCACCTTACTAACCGTTGGTGCCGCCGTTGCCATGTTGACTGATAATGCCAATAGCATCGCGGCTGGTCTGGCTCCTGACCTCATAATCTTCAATGCTACGCTCCACACGATGGATGCTGCGCGTCCAACCACGGAAGCGGTGGCGGTCGTTGGGAACCGAATAGCGGCGGTGGGTTCGAGTACAGAAATTTGCGCTTTGGCCGGGCCCAAGACGCGGATGTTGGATGGCAAAGGCAACAACGTCCTTCCCGGATTCAACGACGCGCACGTGCATTACCTGACGGGCGGGTTTTCGCTGACGAACGTGGATTTGCGCGACGCGTCGTCACCGGAAGAAATGGCGCGGCGGGTGGGTGAGTATGTGAAGAAGGTGCCGGCGGGCCGGTGGATTTTAGGCGGCGATTGGGACCACGAGAAATGGCCTGGATCACCGCTACCGACTCGTCAGTTGCTGGACCCGGTCACGCCGGAGCATCCGGTATTCGTTAATCGACTCGATGGTCACATGGCGGTGGCCAATAGCCTGGCGCTCAAACTTGCCGGCATCACTCGCGAGACCAAGGACCCGCCCGGCGGCCTGATCGTGCGCGATAAGAGCGGCGAGCCGACTGGTGTCCTCAAAGATGCCGCACAGGAACTCGTCGAGCGTTTCATTCCTGAAAAGAGTTTTGAAGAAAAACTTGTCGCCGCGCGCGCCGCGACGGACTACGCGGCGAAAGTGGGGGTGACGAGTGTGACCGATATGTCGGCCGGGGAGGATGTCGGGCTTTACCAATACTTGCTGGATCGCGGGGAACTCAAAAATCGGATTTATGCGATTCGCTCGATTGTATCCTGGGAAGTGCTGGGCAAGAGCGGCGTGCGCGCGGCGTTTGGGAGCGACATGCTGCGCATCGGCGGTTTGAAAGGGTTCGCCGACGGCAGCCTGGGTTCGACCACAGCGCTTTTTTTCGAGCCGTACAAGGATTCACCCGATACGCGCGGGCTGTTGTTCGATCAGATGTTGCCCGAAGGAATTATGCTTAAGCGCGTGATTGCGGCTGATAAAGCTGGCTTGCAAGTGATGATCCACGCCATCGGCGACGAGGCGAATTGGCATATTCTCGAGATCTATAAGCAGGTTGCGGCAGCAAACGGTGAGCGCGACCACCGGTTCCGTATCGAACACGCGCAACATTTGCGCGCTAACGAAATCCCGAGGTTCGGCCAGCAACATGTTATTGCGTCGATGCAGCCTTATCATGAAGCCGATGACGGGCGCTGGTGCGAGAAGCGAATCGGCGTCGAGCGCTCGAAGGGAACGTATGCGTTTCGCACGCTACTGGATAGTGGCGCGGCGCTGGCGTTCGGCTCGGATTGGACGGTGGCGCCGCTCAATCCGCTGACCGGTATCAAGGCGGCAGTGACCCGGCAAACTTTGGACGGTAAACATCCGAATGGCTGGATGCCGGAACAGAAGATCTCGATCGACGAAGCCGTTCGCGCGTACACTGTCGGATCGGCTTACGCGGAATTTGCCGACAAGGTGAAGGGGACAATTACGCCGGGCAAGTTGGCGGATCTAGTGCTGCTGGACCGGGATATATATACGGGAGACCCGGCGCAGATCGATCAGGCGAAGGTCGTGCTGACGGTGATGGATGGGAGAGTGGTTTACGAGGGCGGGAAGTGATGCGTGATGCGTGATGAGTGAAACGTAAAACGTGAGACGTGAGGTGAGAAAAAATGAGACTCCTTACGTCGTCTCCTAAAACAGTTTCAGTCCCGCGAGCTTGTCCTTCACCTGCTGATCCATCTTGATAAGCGGCGGCCAGGGGCGTTTAAAACCTTCACCCGGTAGTTTCCGCGTTGCATCGAGGCCAAGCTTGGTTCCGATGGCGATCTCGCTGGTTGCATGATCGAGCACATCTGCCGGGCCGCGGCTGAACAGGGCGTCGCGTTGAGGATCCGTATTAGCACAAAGACGGAACAGCACCTCGCTGGTGTTATGGACATCGACGTCGTCGTCCACGGCCACGATGTATTTGGTAAACATCATTTGGCCCATGCCCCAGAGGCCGTGCATGATTTTGTAGGCCTGCATCGGGTAGCTCTTCTTAATACTGACGAACACGAGGTTGTGGAACACGCCTTCGGCCGGTAACGCCAGGTCAACGATTTCCGGAAAGTTCATCTTGAACACCGGCAGGAAAAGTTTCACTGACGCGCTTCCAAGGTAGAAGTCCTCCATCGGTGGGCAGCCGACAATGGTGGCAGGATAGACGGCGTTTTTGCGATGGGTGATGGCCGTGATATGAAAAACCGGGTAAGGCTCCGGGAGCGTATAGTAGCCGGTATGGTCCCCGAACGGGCCTTCAGCGCGGAGTGGTTCGCGGGGATCAACGTAGCCTTCGAGCACGATATCGGCATTGGCCGGCACTTCCAGATCGTTGGTCTCGCATTTGACGAGCTCGACAGATTTTTTGCGGAGATAACCGGCGAGTAGAAATTCATCCAGCCCATCGGGTAAAGGAGCGGTGGCGCAGAATGTGAACACCGGATCGCCGCCAAGGAACACAGAAACGGGCATGCGCGTGCCGGTTTCGTAATAACGCCGCCCGTGACGCGCCCCGACCTTCTGGAGCTGCCAATGCATGCCGGTGGTGCGCGCGTCGTAAACCTGCATGCGATACAGGCCGAGATTCCGCTCGCCGGTGTCGGGGTCTTTGGTAACGACGCAAGGCAAAGTGAGAAACCTTCCGCCATCCAGTGGCCAACACTGCTGGATCGGCAGATCGAGCAGGGTTGGCGTGTGCGTGTTGCCGCTAGCTCGCGAGTTCAGGTCCGGCGCGGGCGGCCACAGTTCTGTGCGCGGTGCAGGCGGATCGAACTTGTGCACGACCTCTTTGCAAGGGCCAGTTGCTACGAGCTTAGGTTTGGCGTGGCGCAGGTCGAGGGCCGTACCGAGCAGTTTGAGGGCGTCGCGAAAGCTGGTAGGCGGCTTGGCTTTGATCAGTGAACCCAGCTCGGCAGCGACCGCGTCGACTGACTCGGCGTCCAGGCTAAGCGCCATGCGTTTCCATGAACCGAGCGTGTTAATCGCCAGCGGGAACGGCGAGGGACGGCCGGAGATAGTAGGTTTCTCAAAGAGGAGAGCTTGCCCGCCGCCGGGTTTCTTCATTTCGCGATCGGCCAGCTCGGTAATTTCCAGCTCAGTAGCAAAAGGTTCAGCGATGCGTTTCAATTCGCCCGCCGCTTCGAGGCGCTGAAGGAATTCTTGAAAGGAGCCGAACGCCATGGGAGGAAAGCTACAGAAGCTGACGGAGGGAGCGAAGAGAATTCGGGAAGGGTTGATCCGGGGGGTGCTTGGAGTGGGAGCCGTGATGCGTAAAGCGTGAAACGTAAAACGTGATCGGAATTCCGGGCGGCGCCCCCGTATGTGGTGGCTGGCAAAGCGCGCGGAACTGGACTAGCGTTTAGTAATGGCCTCAGCCGGACCAGAAGTCTTGATTCCTACAGTGGTGCAGCCGGAACTTGGTCCCCGCACCGCCCCAGAAACCGGTAGCGCAGCCGGGGATTGGCTGTGTGCCTGGTGCCTGAACCGTGTAGCGAATGAAAGTGATCGGTTTGCTTACGACGGCAAAGACGAGTTTACCTTTAGTAACCCTGAGCAGATACGCTTTGCGATAATCACGTTTGCGCGGACGCTCGGATGCCGCCAAACGGGAGTGCCGACGCTGGAACACACCTGGTTCGCCGGACACGCGTGGTCGTTTTGCTTGTGCGACCGATGCGGTCAACACTTAGGATGGTACTACACCGGCCAGCACGAGTTTGCCGGTTTGATCAAAGCGCGGATGGTACGGGCCGTTTATGTGAGGAACTAACGGTAGAGCTTGGGGTCCTTGCGCCAATCGTTTTCACGGTCCCAGCCAAATTCATTCACGCGAGGGCGCCGCCCGCGCAGGCGAACGGATTCGATGCCGCAGTAATAACCGGAGGACTGCAGATTGCGGCCCACACATTCGAGACGCAATTTGTATTGGCCGGGTTCCGGCCAGAAATCCAGGAGATGAACTTCCTCGTTAATCACCTTCGGGCTATATAAATCAATTGGTCCACCCAGCTTAGTTCCGTTGAGAAATGCCTGGTAGCGGCCAAAATCGTATGATTTTGTAAGGTTGAGCAGCAACCGCAGCGGTTGTTTGTTGGTGACAGTAAAAGGAAACTCGAGCCACGCATTGTCATTGGTTTCCGGTCGATAGAGTAGCTGCGGAATGGTATAGAATTCCAGGTACTGCGTGTTGGCGGCGCCATCGCCGTGGAATGCGCTGCCGGAAAAGTCGCGCGCTGCCACGATGATCGGGTCGAGATTTGGGAGTTTTCGCTCGCGGGCGTGTGGAGCGCGGGCGGTGAAAGTGGGGTGGCCCGTTTGATACCAGAAGGCGACGCTGGAATAATCGTCCTCGCGCTCGTTCCAGCTAGTGCTTTGGTGTTTTGGATTTTCATCGGGTGAGACCCAACCGAAGTGTTCGAAGGTCACTTTGATTCCGGTGTTGAACACGATCGGATCGTTAAGATGCCAGCGATAAGCGCTGGTGTGGCCGCCAACGATGCCCCATTGGTCGAAATAGGGCACGCCGAAGTAAGGTGTGCTGGTAGTCTTCAGCCCCCAGGCGCTGAGGAAATAATCTTCGGTGCCGGTACCCCAGATCGACGCCTTTGGCTCGCCATCAATATAGATTTTCTCGTCACCTTCGCCGAACCAGGCGGGGCTCCGGGTGCGCACTGCCAGCACGGTGCCTACGTAGTGGCCCTTGCCCTTGGTTTCCAGCACCAGGTAATCCTTTCCGTGCTGTGCAGGATACTCCTGGTGGTATTGCGCATAAAAATAGGGCGTGTCTTTGGGCAGCCGCTTCTTTTTGATCCAATCGATGTTGTAGTAGAGCAGGCTAATCGGCTTTTCACTTTCATTGATGATTTCGATGCGGGCAGATTTCCGGAACGGCATTTGCCAGAAGGAATTGTAAGCGTCCCCGTCATCGACAACGATTGGCAGACTGATGACTTCCCGGCGCTGGCCAAAACAATTCGCGAAGAAGTCGCCAAGCGGAGCCTCTACCGCGGGACGAGGATCGCCGTCCCAGTACATTCTGAGAAGCATTTCCTGGTGGTTGGCCGAGCCGCCCTTGGCCCAATCTTGAGGTTCGGGACCAAGGAAAGTGATCCAGATGTGGGTGATCACGCCAGGGCCTCGGGCGTCGAGCAGGACATGGGTTCTGCCTGGAGGGATGGTGAAGTTGTCAAAGTTGCTTTGCTCGTCGAGATCGCCGCGAGGTTCAGCGTTGGGATTGAGCTTGGGCTCAGCGCCGCGCCGGATTTCGCCTACGCGCATCGTCGAGGTGGAGCGCATCGAGCGGCCGTCCTGAGGTTTGGCAAGATCTTCAAGGAGTGCGGCTGTGGCGGGCGGCACTGGTGCGAGGAGAAAGCACGACAGAACAAAGCAGGCGATACGCGTGAAGAATGAAGGTGAAGCCAGAGTGGTTCTCACGGTCAGAGCGTAGCTAACCTATTTTCCACAGCAAGCTGTGAACCGCGGTGACCTCGCTGGGTGCGCGGCTGCGTGTTGCGGAGCGCTCGGCGGCACCGGTACTTCAGCAGGTTGGAAACCTGCGATACAGCAGGTTGGAAATCTGCGCTACTCGACTAGCGGCTACGAATGACAGTGAAATGCTCTGGACGATCAAACGGCGGTTACGGGCGAGCACTTTATTTCGTGGATCTTGAGGGTTCCCATTCTAGATTCGTAGAATGGCTTTCCCTTTTTCACTCCCACAGTTCCATAGCTGTCGGCAGCCGAGAAGAAGCAGCGAAAATCACCTTTGATGGAGGGCTCCAGGTAAAGAACTTTTTCCACGGCATCATAGCGCGCTCCGCTGAGGCCGAAGAGCAGCGCATAGGAGGACATGGCGCGCGCGTACCAATGCCCGCATTCGTACTCGTTGAAGGGGTTGCGTACCCGCCCGTCGTAGCGATCCCGAGCCGCGCGCACGATCTCGAGTCCTTGTTTGGCCATGCCCATGCGCATCAGGTGCGAGGCCACGTGATACTCGATGCCAGTCCACACTTCGTTCGAGTAAGGGAAAGGCAAAGACGGTTCACCGCCTTTTGGCCAGGTGCACAAGATCAGGCCGCCTTCGGCGCCATACGCATAGCTGGGGCGCTGTGGATTCGCATAATCCGAGAGATCGCTCTTGAAGTTATATTTATATACCGCCCGCAAATGGCTGGCTACTTTGGCGCGATCCAGCACCTGGCCCGCACCGCAGACGAGAGCCAGCCAGGAGCCCAGCACGCCGTCTGACAGGCAACCGGTTCCATATTGGTACTTCGGCCCCTCTTTCTCGAAAATCGCCACAGCTTCGGGCGAATAACTTCCAACCATGCTCTTATTCTCCAGCGGGTTTTGCGCGCGGATGTTCTTCCACTCGACGCGCTGGAAGAAATGCTCGCCGTTAAATAGCTCGGTTTCAGCGCGAGTAGTGCCCTTGGCGAAAAGTTCCCCGTAGGTGGAACTGTCCTCCCCTAAGGCGCGGGCCATGAGCACGGCGGCGTGGAGAGCGCCCAGGTAAAAACTGGTGCACATGCCATCCGGTCCCCAGAACTCGATATCGTAAGTGTTGTGGTGCGGTTCCTCCACCCAGCCTTTATGGCCGGGATCCCAAGTGGCGATGCAATAATCGAGGCTCTGCTTGACCTTGGGCCACAGGCCTCGCAGCCACTCAGTGTCGCCGCTGATGCGCCACTCGCGAAATACTTTCATGATGCCACCAAGCTGGCCATCGGACGCCGCATAAAAATCATGCTCGACTGGGCGGATGGGGAGCGAACTCCGAAACTGCTGGTGACCAGCGTCATTTTGCGAAGGGCCAAATTCGGTTTCGCGCAGGGTGCGTTCGAGACTGGGGAACAGGTGCGGGATCGCCTGTGCGTAATTCCAAACGTGCGTGCAGGACCCGTGACAGCAACCCGAATTATCGCCGCAGCCTTCCCAGGCCCAAAGCCGACCGTCACTTTGACGCAGCACAGTGGGGGATTTCAGGATGGTCAGGTTGGCGGCAACGGCTTCGAGAACTTCGGGCGGAAGCGTTGAATCATAAAAGCAATCGCTGAAGCGACGACTTTTCTGACGGAGTTCATTGTAATGATCGCGCCAGTAGAAACTGACGCTGTTGATTTCAGTAAACCGGCTGGAGTACCACGGACGATAGTCCGGCTTGTCCCCTGACTGGCTGCCTTGTGGATCTCTGCCAATCCGCAGATTGGTTTGACCGTCGAACCAGGCCAGGCGAAGAACGATGGTTTTTTCCGCGCCCGGAGCCAGTTGGAAGGGAACAAACAGCGAAGCGCCTGGACTCGGGCCGCCTTCAGTGAGCGGTCCACGCTCGGGGGATGAGCCGGCAGCGACATCCTTCCAAGCCATTGTCAGAGGATCCCACCAGCCGCCGCGGAACCAGGCGTGGTTTACTTTCACGTCGGGTTCGCTCACCGTGGCCGAAAATGCGCCTTCTTCCCAGGGTTTGTCTTTGGAGCTGCCGCCCCAAAGGATGAACCCGCCGGCAATGGGCCGGACCGCCTGGGGAATGTTGCCCCCCAGAGCCATGAAGTTCTTGGAGTTGAAGGAAAACACCGCCTCGAGCGAAGTTTTGCTTCGATTCACGAACCGGTATTCGAGGGCGGCTACCGGAAGGCTTGAATTGTCGGTGTCGCCTGGCTCGAATGGGCTCCAACCAGTGAGCTCTACTTCCAGCGGCAATCGAGCATCGGACAGGTGTACCGTACCGAACGGAAATCGTGTCTGGAACGCAGCCTGGGCAAAACGGGGCAGACCGTAAGTGGTGCCGCCCGCCCCGTTACCGGTGCCGGGTGGCCCGAAGATTTTGCGGCCCGGCACCGGACCTTCGAGCACGCGTGCCTGCGGCGGTTGTCCCTTGATCGAAACCGCAGCGAACATACAAGGCTCGTTGTAAACTTCGGGGCGGTTACGCAATGAGACGTGGGAAATCGCTCCCGAGCCTTCCAGGCAAATCATACCGGCTCCGATACCTCCAAGGGGAAAAGCTACCTGGTTTAGGAATTCCCCAACATATTCAGAATTATAAGGTCGAGTGGAGCGGCGCGGAGCGCGCGAGCGTCTTTTGGGTGCACTTTCGGTCTCTGCAGCAGTTGAATTTGCCGTTGCTCCGGTACTGAGGCCACTCACAGCGCCAGCGGCCGTAGCTGAAAGCTTCAGGAATTTCCGTCGAGGCATTGAGGCGTCATTTGGATTACTCATAAAGGTGGTAGCTTGAACCTGTCTCCGGCTTCATATTGCAGGATTAATTACCAAAATCGGTTAAACAAAACTTGCCGGTTGCCCGGTCGCCGCCAAGACGGCATGCCATAAGGGGTCATCAGGACTGAGCCGCTTGCGCTCGCCCTTGAGAAGTTCGATGGGAACATGAATGAACTGCTCGTGCAACATGCCGATGATCATACCGGTCTTGCCGGACATTGCGGCATGTACAGCGTGCCTCGCAAAGAGATCGCATAAGACTGCGTCGCCGGCGTTGGCAGGAACGCTGCGAATCAAATAACTCGGGTCGATGTAGCGTAATGTGAAAGGAACTTGCTCTTTTTTCAAATAGGCCTCGATTTCGTGCCGGAGGAACAAACCGATGTCTTTGAGGTTCAGATTACCCGAAGCGTCGCGCTTTTGCTCGGTTGGGCCAAGCAGATCCTGGCCCGCTCCCTCAGCAACGACGATCAGCGCGTGTCCGCGCTTCTCGACGCGCCTCTTTAAAGCAGCAAGGAAACCGCGCTTACCTTCCAGATGGAACGGGACTTCTGGGATAAGTGTAAAGTTGACCTCCTGGCTCGCGATCGTGGCGCCGACGGCGATAAACCCGGCGTCGCGGCCCATGAGCTTCACCAGGGAAATACCATTATGCAAGCTATGGCATTCTGTGTGCGCGCATTGCAGCACCTCAGACGCTTCTGCCACGGCGGTGGAATAGCCAAAGCTGCGCGTAACAAACGGAACGTCGTTATCAATAGTTTTGGGCACCCCCACTACGGCCAGGGGATAACCGCGACTCCGGGCTTCCTCGAGCAGGGCGCAACTACCTCGCTGTGTGCCATCCCCACCGATGGTGAAGAGCAGGTTAATGTGCCGCCGAATCAGGTTTTCCACAGCAACAGCAACATCTACAGGGCCGCGCGACGTTCCCAGAACCGTGCCCCCTTCGCGGTTTATGTCTTCGACAAACTCGCAGGTCAGTTTGATGGGTTCGAGAGCGCGAGCAGGATCGAGTCCCTGATAACCGTTGCGGAAGCCAAGGACCGTTTTGACGCCGTAAGCATGGAAGAGCTCCAGAAAAATGGAACGAATAACATTATTCAACCCCGGGCCGAGTCCGCCACAAGTAACCACGGCGGCGCGTGTTCGTCTGGGATCGAAAAATATCTTCCGCCGTGGTCCAGCCAATTCAAACGTCAAATTCCGCTTCAGCTTTGCCGACGGAAGCAGGATGTTGGCAGGCACTCGCGCCTGCTCATGGACGAATCGATTCAAAGGCGAATCGAACCGCGCCGCCCCAAGTGAGGCAATCTTCATGTGGGCTCAGAATGCGAACCTGGGTACAACTAGTCAACTCACGGAATGTTGCTAACTCAAAGACCGCAAGACTAAACGACTGCTCCTGCTATCATTGACCTCGAACGCCAAATCCGACACGATGGATCCAGTGAAGCCCTTCAAAGCGATTGCGGCTATGTCGCTCAACCGGGTGATTGGCGCAGGCAACAGGATCCCATGGCATTTGCCCGAAGATTTTAAATGGTTCAAGAAAATGACGACCGGTCAGGTAATTGTCATGGGACGAAAAACATTCGAGTCAATCGGCAAGCCTTTGCCTAATCGGACCACTATCGTTTTGACCCGCTCTACGGGAGTGCAGGGTTCTGAGTCGCGACTTGGACAGCAATCCTCCACGGCGGTGGCAGCGGAAGCTCCCAACCAAACATCGGGCGCCACGGTTTTAACCATTTCTGATCTACGGCAACTGGGCGCTGTTGCGGGCCAACTCGCCGGTCGCGAGATTTACATCTGCGGTGGCGCGCAGGTTTACGAGCAAGCATTGCCGCTCTGCTCAGACCTTTATCTGACATTGGTCAAGCGCAACGTTCAGGGCGACGCCTTCTTCCCCGCTTTTGAAGACAGATTTGATTTGGCAGAAGAGTTGCTGGATAATGCTGAGTTTAAGATTTTGCACTACCGACAACACGCAAATGGCCCCGGCTAAGCGCAAATCCTTCTCTGTAAAATGCTTCGGTACTGGCGACGGCTGGCCTTCCGCGGATCGCAACCACGCCGCCTTTCTTTATCGCTTCGGCAAAAATGCGATTTTGGTGGACTGCGGGGAGCCAATCGATCGCAATTACAAGGCTTCGGGGCTAAGCTACGATGCCTTCGATAGCATTCTAATCTCGCACATGCACTCGGATCATGTCGGCGGGTTTTTCATGTTGATGCAAGGGGCGTGGCTCGAGGGCCGACGAAAAGCGTTGCCCGTTTATTTGCCATCGGCGGCAATCCCGCCCGTGAGGCAGATGCTGGAAACAGTTTTCATTTTCGATGAAATCCTGCCGTTCCAGTTGCGGCTGCTGCCGTTACATTCGAGCCAGTCGGTGGAGATCGGCGAGGTTACCGCCACAGCATTTCGAACTTCTCACCTCGCTGGTTATCGCTCCCGGCTCCGTCGCAAGTACCGCTCAGATTTCAATTCGTATTGTTTCCTGTTTGAGTGCGGCCGCCGCCGGTTGGGCCACAGCGCCGACCTGGGCCGTCCGGAAGACCTGGAACCATTGTTGGCTGGACCCCTGGACTTGCTCGTTTGCGAATTGGCGCACTTTTCGCCGGAAGAGATCTTTCGCTATCTAAATGGACGCGACATTAAACGAATTGTATTCGTTCACCTGGCGCAATCGTTACAAGAGGACCTGGCCAAAACGCGGCGGCTGGCGGAACGAATGCTCTCAGGCATCCCTCACATGTTTGCCCGCGATGGTGAGGAGATTGGGTTTTAGGCCTGCAATAATTCCCCATCCTTTGTGAACTCAAGCGGTGCAGGATTACTTTCCGCTTTTAAATCGTCGCGCCGCTTTGTTTCCTCCAGATAGGTTTCCGACGCCAGCATCCTTTCGCAAGTCAATGTGTTCTTAATCCATAAGGCCCTGAGCGAATTGGAAACGCCGAGAGTTTGCCGCGCAGCTTCGAGTGCCTGACGGTCGGAGGGAAAATGTATAGGCACGCGAGCATTGACAGGCATCAGCGCAGTGATGGCATTGACCCAGGTTGCAGCGGGGTCCATGGCTTTGAGCAGGCGTTCGTGAATGAAATCGGCCATCCCGATGCCTACAGCGTTGCCATAACTGTCGGGATGCAGCGACCGCACATAAATACGGCGCACCGGGTCGGGTCCGGGGCGCACGAAACTGCCGTCCACCTCGCGTCTGACTACATTAGTGTCCATGCCCGTGCCGCTGATGTTTTTGCCAATTTCGTCGAGGATTAAGAGGTCCACTTCTTTGAATGGCAAACGGGGCATCCATTGACGAGCCTGTTCAAGCAACTCCATCTCCGCCTGCTCCAAACCATCGCCGGGTACGGCTGCGATTCGCGCAGTGTCGTGGCGCGGGTTCTCGATAATTGCGACGCCAAAAGCAATCCGGCTCAACCTAAGCACCTCGCGACCGACTGCCAGCAAAGCTTGCGCATGTCCCATTCGGGCGGTTGCCTGGTGAAATTGGTATGCTCCCTTCTGTTTACCCAACCCGATGGTTGCCATCTTCATCAAGCCGCTTTCTATGGGCCCATGGAAGTCTGTGTGCGGTTTGACCCGGTTCACCAGCACAACGGCATCGGTTCTCGCGGCATTTCGATCCTGGTAGACTGTGAACTCGCCCGTACGCCCCAACTCATCGACTTCCATGCTGCTGCGAATGGGCACCCCCATCGATGCCTCGGTAATGCCGTAGTGTGCGAGCACGTCCAATTGTCCGGCATCGGTTGCTCCGCCGTGACTCCCCATGGCCGGGACGATGAACACATCTGCGCCCAACTTTTTTAGCTCTTCGCAAACGGTTCGGACAACCAGGTCGTAATTGGCAATCCCGCGGCTGCCCGCCCCAACGGCCACCTTCAGTCCGCGCCGGATGTATTTTGACGCGGGCAATTGAGCGAGGGCGAACCGGGTCTCGGCGACCACGTCAGCAACGGCAGGCGCATCAATTAATTGCTTGAGGTGAAAGAAGCGGGGAAGGGCGGGCTCGTTCATTGCTCGGCCACCCTAATCCGCGCATCGGGCTTTGACAAGGCGGGGCAGCCTCGGACCCAGGTCAGTCTTTGTGCGAATCCGCTGGCCTGAGGCACACAGCTAATGGCAAGCGGGGCGGGGACGTCCTCGTCCCCGTGGTTGATTTACGTCGCCAAATCGGTGACGGGACGTCCCCGCCCCTGATTAAGTTCATACGCTGACGAACTCCCCATTTGCCAAAGAGTCGGGTTCTGTTAATCGTATGGAGTGCAATTCTTCGTTCAACGCAGCGAGCTGCGCGATTTGTATGACAAGGTCGCGGCGGGTGAACGCATATCCGAGGCTGAAGCGCTGCGGTTGTTTGAAACGAAAGATCTGAACGCGCTGGGCGCAATCGCCGATTTGGCACGGCAACGCGCCGTGGGTGATCGCGCGTCGTACATCATCAACTGTTACATCAATTATTCCAATTACTGCATCCTGAGCTGCCAGTTTTGTGCGTTCGCGCGCAAGAAGCGCGATGCCGATGGGTTCCAATTCTCGGTTGAGGAGGTGGTGCAGAAGGCGCGCGGGGCATTGCATTTGGGCATCACGGAACTGCACATAGTAGGCGGGCTGCACCCATCTTTACCGTTTACGTACTACACCGATTTGCTCAAAGCGTTGCGAGCGCTCGATCCACGCCTGCAGTTGAAGTGTTTTACGGCCATTGAAATCCTACATCTTTCCTGGCTTGCAAAAAAGACGGTCGTCGAAACCCTGCGGGAATTGAAAGCTGCCGGCCTGGATTCACTTACAGGCGGCGGCGCGGAGATCTTTCGCCCCGAAGTGCGGTCGCAGATCGCGCGCGGCAAGGAATCCGCCGAAGAATACCTGGATGTGCATCGGACGTGGCACCGAATGGGAGGACGGAGCACCTGCACGATGTTGTACGGACACGTTGAGTCGCTCGCTGACAGGGTGGATCACCTTCGCCAGTTGCGCCAACTGCAGGACGAGACCCACGGTTTCGTGGGGTTCGTACCGTTACCTTACCATCCCGAGAACAATAGGATTCCTGTCGAGCACGGTCCGAGCGGGTTTGAGAGTTTAAGGACGATGGCCGTTAGCCGCATTTACCTGGATAACTTCAAACATCTGACGGCGTATTGGGTGGGCCTGGGCCTTAAGCTCGCCCAGATAGCGTTGAGTTATGGCGCGGATGATCTGCACGGGACCATTCTGGAGGAACATATCTTCCACATGGCGGGCGCGCATTCGCCGCAATTGCAAACGGAGGCGGACATGGCTAAAGCCATTCGCGAAGCCGGGCGCACGCCAGTGCAGCGCAATACCTTCTATGAACCGATTCGCGTTGTGGACGGCGCCGCGGCCTGCACCGAAAGCGAGCAACCAGCCTCTCGTTTACTCGAGAGCAACTTAGCGACAGGGTGAGCCGACCGCCTAGCTCGGATATAATTGCCTGGTTCGAACATGCGCCGAGCCGTAGCGCAGGCCTCCGAGTCGGCTAGGGTTTAGGACACAGCGTCTGCTTCAGGCGTTCGCAGGCTGGGGAAGCCTGCGATCAGCAGGCTCGGAGGCCTACGCTACAAGCGGTCAAATATCCGGCTAGGCGCCGACCTGGCGTTTTAGAGCTTCGGAGATTTTCTGCGACCATTTTTCCAGCGTAGCCTGATCCCGGCCTTCAAGTAACAAGCGCGCCTTCGGTTCCGTTCCCGAATACCGTAACAGCACGCGGCCGCCCTGGTTTTTCAATTCGGTTTCGGCCTCCGCAACCAGGTTGGGCACGGTTTCGAGTTGGTCGAAGGGCTTCTTTTCGCGCACCATGATATTGCTGACAAGCTGCGGGAAACGCGACCAGCACTTCGCCAGGCGCGAAAGAGGGGTGCCTTTGGTTTTCATGATGCGCAAGACCTGCAACGCTGCGACCAGGCCATCGCCGGTCGAGCTGAAATCGCGGAAGATCATATGGCCGCTCTGCTCGCCGCCGAGGTTGAATCCGTTGCGCAACATTTCATCGATCACGTTTTTGTCGCCAACCGGTGTGCGCACCACGCGTCCGCCGGCCGATTGCAATGCAGCCTCGAGCCCCGCGTTGCTCATGACGGTGGCGACCAGAGTTTTTTCGTTCAGCGCCTTGTTGGCAATCAGGTCGAGGGCCGTGATCGCCATGATGTCATCGCCATCCATGAGCAACCCGTTCTCGTCGCACAGCAGCACGCGGTCGGCATCGCCATCATGAGCAATGCCCAGATCAGCACGGTGTTCCCAGATTTTCTGGCAGACCAGAGCGGGATGCATGGAACCGCAATCCTTGTTGATGTTTTTGCCATCGGGTTGGTTGCCGTAAGTAATAACGTCGGCGCCTAACTCACGCAAAACGCAAGGCGTGGATTTGTAGCCTGCGCCATGCGCGCAATCCACAACGATGCGCATGCCTTCGAGGGTCAGACCGCGCGGAAAAGAGGCCTTGGCATGCTCGATGTAGCGGCCCAGGGCGTCATCGATACGGACGGCCTTGCCCACTTCGTCGGCCGTCGGCCGGATGTTCTCAATCCGGCCGCTGAAAACGAGGCTTTCGATCTCATGTTCGATTTTATCGTCGAGTTTGTAGCCGTCTGCCCGGAAGAACTTGATGCCGTTGTCATCGTAGGGGTTGTGCGATGCCGTAATGACAATGCCGGCATCGGCCCGTAAACTTCGGGTAACATAAGCAACACCGGGAGTGGGCAAAGGCCCAATGAACAGCACATCGACCCCCATGGAAAGAATGCCGGAGGAGATGGCGTTCTCGAGCATGTAGCCGGAGAGACGGGTATCCTTTCCCAGGACGATCTTGTGGCGGCCACGGCTCCGAGCCTGAGTTTCTAAATTCTTAAATACATGGCCGGCCGCTCGGCCGAGTTTGAGTGCGGTCTCGGCTGTCACCGGTTCGATATTGGCAGTGCCGCGGACACCGTCGGTGCCGAAAATGCGTTTTGGGGAGCTCATACGATTTCAGAGATATGCGGCGCCTGGGTCAATCGGTTTTAGTGTCGGCTTTCGAGGGAAAAGCCACCTGCACCTCTTCCGGATTTACACGAACGAGGCTAAGGCCGGTCGGCAACGTGACCTCGACGCGCACCCGCATGTCATGAGCCGCGGGTATTCCGGTAAGGTCGAGAAGAACGCGAATGTCGCGCGGCCGGATGTTCTTCAACTGTTTCGGCTCGGCCTGAACCGTGACCTCGACCTCCTTGGGATTTACCCTGACGCTGCGGACATCTTCGGCCGAGGAAAGGACCACAACGGGAAGGCCGGAAAAGACTTTCTCTTCAGTAGGAATCAGAGACAGCACCGGCGTCCCAGAGGATTCCCTGTTAATGGCAATATTGACGGTGAAGTAGATCAGGACAGCCAGAATAAACGAAAACAGCTTCAGCCAGAAATCTTTGAAAAACAGGTGGCGCAGGAACTCGATCATTTGGCAACGGTAGTGGTGGACGTAGTCGTGGCCGTGCCGGTGGTGGTGCTGGCTCCCTCAGTTTGAGTGAGCACAACCGGTCCTGGCTTCATCCGCTCGGTCGTCCACGAACGGAGCCACCGCAGCCAGTTGCGCGAGCCCGACGCCGTTGTGACCAGGACCGAAGTCAGAAAAGCGCGTAATTCTTCGGACGTCACGCCCCTGGTTAATTGGCCTTTGAAGGCATAAGAAATGGCGCCGGTTTCTTCCGAGACCACCACCACTACCGCATCGGTCTCTTCGCTCAACCCGATGGCAGCGCGGTGGCGAGTCCCGAGCGACTTATTTAAATCCTGCCTTTGGGTTAAGGGGAATATGCAGGCGGCATAGGCTATGCGGTCGCCTTTAAGGATGACACCTCCATCGTGAATGGCGTTATTGGGGAAGAAAATCGTTTCGAGCATTTCGGGGGTGGCTTCGCAATCCACAACAATGCCGGACTCAACCGCTTCCTGCAGGTGGATGGATTGCTCAAGGGCGATGAGAGCACCAATGCGGACCTCGGCCAGCCGCTCGACCGTTTGGATAATAACCTCAATATTCTCGCGTTGTTCGTGCGCAGTCGCGAACAGCGGCAGGTTGCCAAGTTCGGCCAGCATGCGTCGCAGTTCAGGCTGAAAAATAACCAGCACTGCCAAAAGGAAGTACACGGAAAACCCGCTCAACAAGTAGCGCAAGACGGTCAACTTGAGCAAAAAGCTCACCAACACAAACGCTAAGAGCAGCACGAGGAACCCGGTGACAACGGGCGCGCCGCGGGTCCCGCGAATAAACCGCAAGGCATAGTAGATGCCCACCGTGAGGATCAATATCTCCAGCACGGGCCGCCACAGGATTTGGATGACGTGCCACATTAGTCGTTTTTCTTCGCCAGAATCGCTTCGGCCATTCGCAGCGCCTGCACGGTATGAGCTACATCGTGAGTGCGGATCACTTGCACTCCCGAAGCGGCAGCCAGGCACGCGCAGGCCAGCCCAGCCGCCAAAGTATTGCCCGGCCTCGCCCCCGGCAATCGGCCCAAAAATGATTTGCGCGACACTCCCAGCAGCACAGGCTGTTCCAACCGCGTAAAACGCCCTAAGGCCCCCAGCAACTGCACGTTATGTTCGACCGTTTTGCCGAAGCCAATTCCGGGGTCCAGTATAATTTGTTCCCGAGCGACTCCGCAATCGTTCAATTGCTTTAATCGCTCAAAAAAAAAGCGCTCTACCTCCGTCACAACGTCTGCATAAACGGGGTTCTCCTGCATTGTTGCAGGGTTGCCTTGCATATGCATGCAGACATAGCCGGCGCCTGTTTTGGCGACCAGGTGCCACATTGTGGGATCCGTGCGGTTAGCTCCCACATCGTTGACAATGCTAGCGCCAGCCTGAAGCGCCGCCCGAGCGATCGCTGGCTTCATGGTATCTATCGAAATGGGTACCCGCAGGTCTCCGGCAAGTTTTTGGACAACCGGTAGCACACGCCGAAGCTCCTCCGCCTCGGCTACGGGTTCGGCTTTGGGCCGGGTGGACTCACCGCCGATATCGATGATGTCAGCGCCCTCGGAGACGAGCCTGTGCGCGTGTTTGATGGCGGCATCGGGCTCCAGAAACTGCCCGCCATCGGAGAAAGAATCCGGAGTAACGTTCACGACTCCCATGACCAGCGTAGCGCGCGGGAAATCGAACCCGAATTTACCCGCGCGGAGGTGCATGGATATTGGCTACGCTGATTCGAAAAAGGAGGCTCGCATGCTTGGAAAACCCTGAACGTCAGGGCTCCTTTCCTGGCTGGATTAACTCAATCTCGTAACCTTCCGGAGCATCGATGAAAGCGATGGCGTGGCCGGTAGAAGTGGTGTGAGGTCCATCCGAGTACTTGAGGCCCAGTTTGGCCAGGTGCTTGCCGAATTCTTCGAGGCTATCGACTTCGAATGCCAGATGCGTTAGATCGGGCTGCACTTGCACCGGACCGCCGGCCGGGAAATGGCAAAGCTCGATCAACTCTTCGCTCTCCGCAGCTTTCATAAACACCAACTCCGAGCCGCGCGGCGATTTGTGCCGGCGCACTTCTTCTAATCCCAGAACTTCCTTATAGAATTTCACCGTCCGTTCCAGGTCATTGAGACGATAACGCGTATGCAATAATCTTCGGGCCTTGCTCATGCGCTCACGATAGCCCGGAATAAGGGACAGGCAAGCCATCGGTCGGGCCCGGAAACTCATCCCGCGAATTCGCAGCCCATCCTTCGTCGCCGGTCTTGCGCAACAGGCTGTTCTCTGGCATAAGAAATCTATGCGAAAGCCTGGCAAACGCGAATTCAACGTCATCGTGGAGCGGGATGAGGCTGGCTATTACGTTGCCAGTGTACCCGCCTTACCCGGCTGTCACACACAGGCACGTTCCCTAGACAAGCTGATCGAACGGGTGCGCGAGGCCATTGAGCTTTGCTTGGAGGTCGAACAGGCCGCTCCATCCAACACTGAGTTTATTGGCGTCCAGCGTGTGGCGGTCTGATTATGCCACGGTTGCCTCGACTTCCCTTACTTCACCTGCTCTAGAAAGTCCTTCTCCGGCACCTCTGCGTCCCGAAGAGCTCAGGGTAGCCTTGTCGTGTCCATAATACTCGATGATGGAACGCAGGTATGTGCGCTTCTCAGCGAGCCGATCATGGCGAATGACGGCCGTTTCCTCGGATTCAAGGGTGGCGGGATCGACGCAGCGATCGGTGTAAATGTAAGTTGACGCGACGTGACCGTCCGGCCCCAGCGCTAAAGCCATGCGCTCAATTT
Organism: uncultured Verrucomicrobiota bacterium; assembly: GCA_964623885.1. GTDB lineage: Bacteria > Verrucomicrobiota > Verrucomicrobiia > Limisphaerales > UBA8199 > CAZUVM01. The sequence continues at coordinate 2,976 of CAZUVM010000026.1, read as the reverse complement.
CGGAGATTAGGACGGAGATGCAGGCATACCGCTTGGTGCGGAGCTCGTAATAAAAGCGCTTTTTCATCTTCCCAGATTTTTGAAGTTCTGGATGACAGCCTGGAAATCATTGGTGGTGAGTTAGGCGGGTCCGTTTACCCGCAACTGGATGGGTTCGGGGTTGGTGAGAGCGAAGGTAGCGCCGGGGTGGAAGCCAGCCTGGCGGAGCCAAAGGCCGCGGAAGCGGAGTTCGGCCGCGCCTTTGGGCAGGGCCATGCCGGCTTCCATGACTTTGAAGGTACGGGAGGAATCAGTCATAAGCGTGAAACGTGATATGTGATACGTGAAGGGAAGACCCGGCTGAGGCGCGAGCGTTATGGTGCGGTTCCGGACGGAACAGGACCGTCGTGCCGGCTACCTCGGCCGGTGAATATACGTCAATTTTTCCGTCCCGAAAAAAACGAAGCGGGGATAGTATCTAATGAGATGGAAAATTCATGCGACGCGAGTCTCCTCCGCGAATACGCCGACCACGGGGACGAACAGGCGTTCACGACCCTCGTATCGCGTCACATGCGAATGGTGTACCAAACCGCTCTGCGCCACACTCGTAAGGTCGAGCTCGCCCAGGAAGTGACGCAGACGGTATTTACGCTGCTCGCCCGCAAGGGGGGAAGCCTCTCACGGCACGTTATGGTCTCGGGCTGGCTTTTCACAACCACCCGATTCGTTTCAATTCGGGCAATTCGCAACGAGAACCGCCGACAACGGCGACTAATCTCCGCCATGAACATGAACTCAGAGGTGACCAAACAAGAACAGTCAGAATACATGGACCTGCTTCTCGTGAAGCTAGACGATGTAATCGCGCATCTCTCCAAAGCAGATCGCGAGGCGATACTGGCCAGATACTTTGAAGAGAAGTCGTACCTTCAAGTGGGGCTCGGACTTGGTTTATCCGAAGAAGCTGCGAAAAAGCGCGTCCAACGCGCTGTCGAGAAAATGCGAGTAGCCTTGTGCGGCCGCGGCACAACAATCACCAGTGCACAGGTTGCCGCAACTATTGAATTCTCAAAGGCACAAGTGCTTCCATCCACACTCGCACTTAAGACTGTCGCCGCCACAGCAGTGAACGGAGCGGCAGGTGTCGCCGTATCGCCGTTAACACATTCGATGATTCAGGTTTTAAAGTGGACCAAGTTTGCGAAAGCCCTGGGCACTACAGCAGGGCTCGCCACAGTTGCAGCGGCACTTCTCTATCTATTTATCGGTAGCCGGCCGCAGCAGGCCTTAGCCCAGCCACTAGGATCAGCGCCGATGTTCGTGAACGTGACTACGGGCGTAAAAGCTAGCGATGCTGCGATCCAGCGGCAAGATGGGAGCGCTACCGCAAAAAACGATGATGCCAGCAGAAATGCAGATAAAGCCGACACGAATGAGCAGTTTCAAGTGGGCGAAAAGGGACCAAGCGAGCAAGCTGGCAGTCGTGAGCCCCAACTGATGACGGCAGCTCCATTTTCAGTCAAAGGGACCATTGTCACCGAAGTATACCAACAAGACACCGTGGTCCCTTCATCCTCAATCGAGGAATCAGTTAGCTTCACACATAGTAATGGATTCTGGAAGATGCACCTAAAGTGCGAGCGGGGGTATCATCATATGATACCGACTGTGTCCCTGCTGGGAAACACAACGGACTGCGAAAACGAACCATCCGGGATTCGAATGGTCACAAGCCACACGCCGCCGTTTCGTGCCGATGCCCTGGTTCCGGTGTACGAGTATCAGCTTGATTTTCCGCCACCTGAGCGAAACAACCTGTTCTTGTGCTGGTTGACCTTCTGTCCAAACCCCAAACTGCCTATTATTAGTGAGTCAACCATGCGGCGGTTATGCGATTCCGACTTTCTGAACAACCCTGACAACCAGGGTACATACGAGTCACAGTTCTGCAAAAATGCACCGTTCCTCCAAACATTGTGTATTACAAATGATGGCACGTTACTCCGAACCTCCTCGCAACCAGCACGAAAAGAGCAGCCACCATACGATCACGGATTTCTCGAATTCGAGTACCGGCTGATTCAAACCACAAACTGGAAAGGGATGCCATTTCCCATCAAATCGACTATTCGAAAGTATGGCCCGAAGCGCTACGCAACCGATTCTGGTCAGGTACGAACGACGGTTGTCGCGACCCTAACCGTCCACTCAATTGAGGCAATCCCGATCCAACAGTCGGCAATCAAGGACTAGCGCTTCTGGCCTATTAGCGGCGGATTTCTAACCTGGCGATTTCTGCAATCGCCGTTTCTATGGGTCCACGCGAAACTCAGAGTCACGTTTGAGGCGTCGAGCCATTTCTGGCTCGCGCGTTTACCCAGGAAATCGGGAAAATAAAAAAAGGCCGGAGCTCCCGTGTGAGAGCTCCGGCCTGGCTGAGTGCGAGATTTCACCGCCGACCGCCGTAGCGATAGAGGCAGCGAGTTCAAGGCATTGCGCCGTGTTCTTGTCGTAATCCGCTTCAGTAATCAGCTCGGAGCGGACGTAGGTGCCGAATGCCACTGCGCACGAGAGCCAGTGATTGTTCAGCTTGGTTCCCGTGTTGCTCTCCCAGTACGAGGACAGGGACGTGTTGCTGGCGATCTGGCGTTTCTTCGTGGTGCCGTCTGGATTTCGATCGCTTTTCAGCTCGTTCAGACGTTCCTCGAAGACGCAGACCACTTTACCTGCCATCGGCATGGACGACTTGTGCGCGTTGGTCGCGTCGACAGCCGTTTTCACCAACTGGCAGACTTCTTTGGCCAGCTTGTCCTGCTCTTCCACGGTCATGGACCGTAGCGTACTAATCGGGAGTAACTTCATAATGTTTCCTAACTGCGGTGTTTTAGGCTCTAACCCTCGCCTGTGGGTTTCAAGCTAGCGCGATTCCCAGACGGGAGTGCGGTCGCAAGAAAACGGACGGGAGGAAACATTCCCGAAATAGCATTGCCGTTT
>CAZUVM010000025.1:0-36931 GCA_964623885.1 uncultured Verrucomicrobiota bacterium | reverse complement strand
CTGAGCGCGTCTGGAACTGCTTTCCGGGTAGCGCGGCCGTCCCGCCGGCGGGCACCGACTCAAATGCACCCTGTCCCAGCATCTCGGTCCGTTATCGGAACGTGGACCAGGTCTATTTCCGCGCCATTCCTTATGATTGGGAAATCTTTCTGCAAAAACGCTATCATCGCCCGGAAGGCCTGACTCCGGACGAGCAACGCGAGGTCTTGTCTCATCAACCCGCCCTGGAATGGTCGGAACAACTGCCGCCCACCAGCGATTACAAAGAAAGAACCCAGGAACCGCCTGCGCCATCCGGCTTGAAACCGGGCTTTTATTTCATCGCCGCCAGCCACGATCCCAAATTCGGCCAAACGGAAAATATCGTTTCGCTGGCCGAGGTGTGGGTGAGCGATCTCGCGTTGGTGACGCGTTCCCGGGAGGGCTCGATCGAAGGTTTCGTGCTGGATGCCAATTCCGGCGAGCCACTGGCCGGCGCGGAAGTTTCGGTCTGGCGCCTGGTGCCGTCTGGTGACCGTGTCAAGGATCCCACTGTCACGACGGACGAAAATGGGTTGTTCTCCTTCAGGGCGGGCCAAACGCGAGGTTACCTGCTGCGCGCGCGGCATCACGAGCGGGAACTGGCAACGCCGGGTGACCTGTTCGCTTACGCGTGGCAGCGAGAGCGGCAGCGTCCGGCCGCGCGCACGATCTTTTTCACCGACCGGGAGCTGTATCGGCCTGGGCAGACCGTTCAGTACAAGGGCATTTGCCTGTGGGTTGATGAAGAAAAAGACAATTACGAGGCCTTGAAGGGCGAGTCGTTAACGGTGGTTTTTCGCGATCCGAATGGAAAAGAAATCGGGCGCCAAAAACAGCATGCTAACGATTACGGCTCTTTTGCGGGCAGTTTTACGGCTCCTCGTGACCGCCTGATGGGCCAAATGTCCCTGCAAGTGGAAGGCCGCGCCCAGGGCGGCACGGGCATCCGTGTGGAAGAATACAAACGGCCTAAATTCGAGACCACGCTCGACGCTCCGAAAACCGCGGCAAAGCTGAATGAGAAAGTGAACGTGACCGGTCATGCTACGAGTTACACCGGGGCCGCGGTTGATGGCGCGCGGGTCAGCTATCATGTGGTCCGCCAGGTGCGCATGCCTATCTGGTGGGGTTGGTGGCGAGGAATTCCTCAGCCTGGCGAAGAACAGGAAATCGCCCACGGCATCGCCACCACGGAAACCGACGGCTCCTTCAAAATTGAATTCACCGCTCGGCCTGATCCGAAAGTTCCCGAAAAAGACGAACCGACGTTTGAGTTCCGCATCACGGCTGATGTGACCGACAACGCAGGCGAGACCCGGTCCGGCGAGCGCAGTATCCGGGTCGGCTATACCGCGCTGGAAGCCGAGGTGCGGGCGGATGATTGGCAAACTGTCGATCGGCCGGTTGAGGTTAAGCTCGAAACCGAAACGCTGGATGGGGAAGGGCAGGCTGCCCAGGGGACAGTAAAGATCTATGAATTGCAGCCGCCCGAGCACGTCCAGCGCGCGCCGCTGGAACCTCCTCAGTATAGGCCTAGAGGTCGCCTCGCCGGTGAATCGGATGAAATGGAACGCGCGGACCTGTCAGACACGAAGAATTGGCCGGAAAGCAAGGTGATTGCGGAGCGCCCGTTCACGACGGACACCAACGGAACTGCCAGTCTCACGCTGCAGATTCCGACGGGGTCTTATCGAGCGGTGCTGGAGACACAGGATCGCTTCGGAAAAAAGGTGACCGCGAAGTTGCCGCTGCAGGTGCTCGAGCCGGATGCCACAAAACTGGGAATTAAAATCCCGCATTTGCTTGAAGCACCTCACTGGGAACTGCAACCTGGCGACGAGTTCATGGCGCTTTGGGGCACTGGCTACGACCAGGGCCGCGCTTTCATTGAGATCGAACACCGGCATCAACTAATCCAGCGCTATTGGACGAAACCCGGCCAGACCCAGCAGCAAATCAAGCTCGCGGTCACGGAGGCGATGCGCGGCGGATTCACCGTGCATGTGACCCAGGTTCGCGAGAACCGGGCTTACCTGGATTCCCATCAGGTGGAAGTGCCCTGGAAAAACAAGGAGCTGGAGATCAAATGGGAGCATTTCGTTTCAAAACTCCAACCCGGACAAAAGGAAACCTGGACGGCGGTCGTGGAAACACCAAAACCGAATGACAAAGAGAAAAGTTCGTCGAAGTCCACGTCGGCAGAACGTGTGGTCGCCGAAATGGTAGCTACGCTTTATGACGAATCGCTCGATGCCTTCGCTCCTCATAACTGGCTCCAGCGGTTCGACATTTTCCGCGAGGACTCCGCTGAACTGCAATCGGAATTCGCGAACTCCAGCACACCGTTTCAACAGGTTTTTGGCGGATGGGCGCAAAAATACATCAACGTACAGGTCACTTACCGCTCGTTCCCGCCCGAACTGACTGCCAATCATTGGAGGTATAGTTACTTCGAAGGAAGAGCGTTCGGCGGTCGGCAGCAGATTGTGACCAGTGGACTGAGGCAGGAAATGCCCATGAATGCTGCCCCAGCGTATCTAACATTCTCTGACGCTGCGATGGAGCGAGAGCGAGCTCCGGCGGCGCCGGGAGTTGTTGCCAAAGCCGGTGTCGCGCTCACTGAGCTGTCGGGGAGACCCGCATCGCCGGCCCAGCCCAAACCTGACCTGTCGCAAGTTACCGCGCGCAAGAACCTCAACGAGACCGCCTTCTTTTATCCGCAATTGACGTCGGATTCGAACGGGGTCGTGCGCATGACATTTACCATGCCAGAAGCGCTGACAAAGTGGCGGTTCATGGGTTTCGCGCACGACAAAACTGTGCGGAGCGGTTACCTCGAAGCACACGCCGTTACCGCCAAGGATTTCATGGTGCAACCCAACCCGCCGCGTTTTTTGCGCGAGGGGGACACAGTCGAATTCACGGTTAAAGTTTCGAACCAGTCGGACAAACCTCAGACCGGCAGCGTCCGGCTCACTTTCGGAAATGCGCTTGAAACCGGTGCTCAGGCCTCAACCGTAGTACCCTCGAAGCAGGACCTCGCTCTCGTTAATTCCAAACCCGATCAAATCTTCTCCATCCCGGCCAAGGAGTCCCGTTCATTTGCGTGGCGGATTACCATCCCTGACGGATGTGGGTATCTCACCTACAAAACCGTCGGCGCGGCAGCCAACGTTTCGGATGGCGAGGAAGGGGCGATCCCGGTGCTTTCCCGCCGCATTCTGGTGACGGAATCGCTGCCGCTCCCGATCCGCGGACCCGCGACGAAGAAATTCGAATTCACGAAGCTGCTGAAATCCGGGAGCTCGAAAACGCTGCAAAACCAAAGCCTGACCGTGCAAATGGTTTCCAACCCGGCCTGGTATGCGGTGCTGGCGCTGCCTTATTTGATGGAATATCCGTACGAATGTTCGGAGCAGGTGTTCAACCGGCTCTACGCCAATGCCCTCGCACGAACGATCGCCAACCGCGACCCGAAGATTCATCGCGTGTTCGAGCAATGGCGCAACACACCGGCGCTGGACAGCCCGCTGGAAAAAAACCAGGACCTAAAGAGTGTGGCCCTGGAAGAGACTCCGTGGCTTAAACAGGCGCAATCCGAAAGCCAGGCTCGCCGCAGCGTAGGCATTTTGTTCGATGACAATCGGCTGAATTACGAAACGACGAGAGCGCAGCAAAAGCTGGGTGAGCTGCAGTTGCCGGACGGCGGCTGGCCGTGGTTCCCCGGCGGTGACGGCAACGATTATATAACGCTCTACATCACCACTGGTTTTGGCCGTTTGCGTCACCTGGGCGTCGATGTGGATGTTGCGCCGGCCATCCGTTCCCTCCGCCGGCTCGATGCTTGGATGGCGGAACATTACGATCGCATTCAGGAACGCCCGCATCCGGAGCAATACGTGCCGAGCGCAACCGACGCGCTTTATCTTTATGGCCGGAGTTTCTTCCTCAAAGATCAGGCGATTGCCGCGTCGCATCAAAAGGCCATCGCGTTCTTCCTGGGCCAGGCGCGGAAGTATTGGCTGCAGACGAACTGCCGGCAAACTCAGGGGCAGCTTGCTCTCGCCCTGCAGCGGTTTAGCGGTTTAAAGACATTTAACCCAGCGAACCCGCAGAGCGACCCTACTCCCGCCGCGATCCTCGCCTCACTCAAGGAACGCAGCGTCTCGAGCGAAGAGATGGGAATGTTCTGGCGCGATACGGAGCTTTCCTGGTGGTGGTATCGGGCGCCAATCGAAACGCAGGCCTTGATGATTGAAGCTTTTGATGAAGTGGCCCACGACAACAAAGCGGTTGAAGACTGCAAGGTCTGGTTGCTGAAACAAAAGCAGACTCAAGACTGGAAAACCACCAAAGCCACCGCCGACGCCATCTACGCGCTCCTCTTGCGCGGCCAGGATCTGCTCTCGAGCGACGCGTTGGTTCAGGTTCGGCTTGATGACATCGACCTGACCCCAAGCTCCAGCCCAATCAAAAATCAAAAATCAAAAATCAAAAATGCCTCGGTGGAGCCCGGGACCGGGTTCTATGAAGTCCGCTTCACCCCGCCCGAGATCAAACCGAAGCTGGGCGAAATCACCGTCCGGAAGAACGATCCGGGCGTGGCCTGGGGCAGCGTTCACTGGCAATACCTTGAGGACATGACGAAAGTGACTCCTTACGCCGGCACGCCCCTGAAATTGAAGAAAACGTTATTCGTGAAGAAAGCCACCGAACGTGGCCCGGTGCTCGAGACAGTGAAAGAGCCGCTGCATGTGGGCGATGAACTGGTCGTGCGGATCGAACTCCGGGTCGATCGGGACATGGAATACGTGCACCTCAAAGACCAGCGCGGTAGCGGCACGGAACCGGTGAATGTGCTTTCCACCTATCACTACCAAGACGGGCTCGGTTATTACGAGAGCACACGCGATACCGCCAGTCACTTCTTTATCGCCTACCTCCCCAAGGGCACCTACGTGTTCCAATACTCAAGCCGAATTCAACTCCGCGGCCGCTACCAAACGGGCGTCGCGGAGATCCAATGCATGTACGCGCCGGAATTTAACAGCCACAGCGAAAGCTTTGCGTTAGAAGTTAAGTAGATGATGAAGTTCGAAGATCCGGATGGAAATGTATTGAGGTTTGGAACGGAGCCACGAACTGGATGAAGGAAAGCATTCATCCGTTTGATGCGCGGCGACACCGGGCACAGGTCGTCGAGCTGTGGCAGTGCGTTTTTGCATATAACAGCCCCCACAACGCACCTCAATTGGCTATCGACAAAAAGCTGGCGGTGGGTGATGGACTATTCTTTGTTGCTGAGGTCGGGCGCAAGGTTGTGGGCAGCGTCATGGCCGGATACGACGGACACCGCGGCTGGATATATTCGCTGGCCGTGCTGCCGCAGTATCGCCGCAGTTGTCTTGGGACCCGGCTTATGCGTCATGCTGAAGAACGGCTCAGGCTCTTGGGCTGTCTGAAGATCAACCTCCAAATCATGCACGGGAACGAGGGAGTTGCCGCGTTTTATCACAAGCTTGGCTATCAAACGGAGCAGCGCATCAGTATGGGGAAGAAGCTGCCGGAAAACATCCGGCGTGCCGAAGCCGCTACACCGAATGCCGACTTCGTCGACTTGCCAGCATTTTCAAATCAAGCCATCAGACCGCTTCGAGTGTTGCGTTATTCTATACGCCGTGCACGCGAGCAGGATTCTGCCGAACTAGCACGGCTTGCCGGTCAACTTGGCTATCCGGCATCCGGTAAAAAGCTGCGGAAGCGTCTTCAGCGATTGATGGCCAGTGCCAGCGATGTTGTTTTCGTCGCCGCGTCCGCCAATGGCGGATTGGTGGGCTGGGTCCACGGCGTTCTCTCTCAGTTTTTGGAGTCTGATTATAGAGTAGAGGTTGCCGGTCTGGTCGTTGACGAGCGATTTCATCGCAGAGGTATCGGACGCGATTTGCTACGGCAAGTGGAAGCTTGGGCGCGCGAGCATGGCGCCGAGCAAGCTTCGGTTCGCTGTCGGACCACGCGAGAGGAGGCACACGAGTTTTACGAGAGTTTGGGATATAACGAAACCAAGACCCAAATTGTGTTTAGGAAATCACTGGCGCAGCAGCCCAAGCGGCGAGCAGGAACGAGCCGGGCGCAGTCGCTTAAGCGCGCAATAAGACGCCAGCGACCCGCTTGCCTTTGACCGAAGCTCCAGTCATAGTGCCCGTCGCAATGACCCGGGTTCTACTACTCTGTAGGGAACGACTGTAGGAGACGACGTAAGGAGTCTCAAATATGGTGACCCATACCACGACCAGAATTCTAAAGCGAGGACCGAGCTCCATTCGTTTACTGCTGTTATCCCTGCTACTTGGTTTCATATGCGCTTCTGCGCCCGCTGCTGAACTGCTTCCACCCGGTTTCCGACCGCTGCCGCTGGGCGTGCATGCGTTAGTTGGCGGCAGAGTGGTTACCCAGCCAGGCGCAGTTTTGGCCGTCAGCTCAATCGTGATTCGCGACGGCTTCATTCAAGCTGTCGGCACCAATGTGACTGCCCCACCCGATGCCCGGGTGTGGGACATGAAAGGCACGACGATTTACGCCGGATTCATCGACCCCTACCTCGTCCTGGGAGCAACCAATTCGCCCGTTTCCACATCCGACTCCGAGCCGGCGGATCAGCCCAGTCTCACCTCTCCCGGCGTGAAGTTCTATGGAGTGACTGGCGTACAGACCGACATGGGAAATCCAGGGCCTGGTTACGAAGTTGCCAAGATCACTCCGGAGTACCGAGCGGTCCGCGAATATTCACCAAAGGATAAAACTCTTGCCACGATGCGCGAGCTTGGGTTTGCGGCTGGTGTGGTGGCCCCGTCTCGAGGGCTGATCCGCGGCACCAGCGCGTTAGTTGCTCTGGCCGATGAGGATCCCAACCAGATCGTCATCAAGCCTGATGTCTTCCAGCATATCGTATTCGAAATCCGTCCCGGAGCAGAGCGCGCATACCCCAGCTCATTGATGGGCGTGATCGCTTGCGTCCGCCAGAGCTTTTTCGACGCGCAGCATTATCAACTCGAGCACGCGGATTACGAAAAACATCCCCAAGGACGGCCACGACCGGAGTTTAATCCATCACTGGAGGCTCTGGAGTCGGCTGCTGCCAAAAAAATGCGATGCGTCATCGAGCCCGGCAGCGCGTTGATGGTCGATCGCGCCGCCCGGATCGCGCGAGAACTCGGGATTGATTTCTGCCTGGTCTCCTGCGGGCAAGAGTGGCGGCGGCCCGAATTGGCCAAAGCCACCGGCGCGACCTTTATCGTGCCTTTGAATTTTCCGACGATTCCCAAATTCCCCAGCGAAGCCGACTGGGACCAGGTTCAACTCGATACGTTGCGCGCGTGGGATTGGGCGCCCGAAAACGCCGCCTTGCTGCGGAAACAGGGGCTCGAGATCGCGTTGACTACTTACGGCCTAACTGACAAAAAGAAGTTCCGCTCGAACCTCAACCTCGCCCTCGATCGCGGCCTCACCCAAACTGACGCGCTGGCGGCCTTAACAACGGTGCCTGCAAGACTGGCTGGGGTCCAGGATTTGATGGGTACTCTCGAGCCCGGCAAACTCGCCAATTTGACGGTGGTAGAAGGCACCAACTATTTCAATGGCGAAGCCAAAGTCCGCGAGGTCTGGATTGACGGCCGCGTTTATCCCAATCCGCTGGAAGAGCCAAAAAGAAGTAAATCAGAGGTCGTCGAAAAAACCACCGCGAATCAGCCTGCGGAATCCACGAAACCAAAAGAAGAGCCCGAAAAACAGGCGAAGCCGCCGGAACTTGCCCAAAAACAAGATGAGCAAAAGAAGGAGGAAACCTCTGCAGACACCGAAGAAAAACCGGAACGAAAGGAGAAGAGGAAAGACTCTCGGCAACTGCAGAAGACTCGAGTGGCTCATTCGCCGGAAGAAGGGCGTGGCCCACTGGCCGAACCCAAATCCATCGTGATCCAGGGAGCAACTATCTGGACCTGCGGCCCTGACGGCCGGCTTGAGAATGCAGACGTTTTGATCGTGGGATCCAAAATTAAGGCCGTGGGCAAAGGGCTGAGTGCCCGCTCAGATTATCCTGGGCCACCACTGGTAATTGACGGCCATGGCTTGCATGTAACACCAGGCATAATCGATTGCCACAGCCACACCGCGATTCTCGGCGCGGTGAACGAGACTACTCTGCCTTCAACCGCCATGGTTCGCATTCAGGACGTCGTCAATTCCGAGACGGAAAATCTCTACGAGCAACTGGCCGGCGGGGTGACCGCGGTCAACCTGCTGCACGGCTCGGCCAATCCTATCGGGGGGCAGAACTGCGTCATCAAGCTGCGCGACGGCGCCAGCCCGGAAGACCTTGTGTTCGCTGCCGCGCCGCCCGGCATCAAGTTCGCCCTGGGCGAAAACGTGAAGCAGTCCAATTGGGGTGACCGGATCAATACACGATTTCCACAAACACGCATGGGTGTGCGGACTTTTATTGCGAATCGTTTTACAGCAGCGGAACGGTATCTCGACGATTGGGAAGCGTATCGCAAGGAGCAAGCGAGCGGAAAAACGGCCGTGCCGCCGCGCCGCGATCTGGAACTCGAAGCCATCGGCGAAATTATCCAGGGCAAACGCTGGATTCATTGTCACTCGTATCGTCAGGATGAGATCCTGATGCTTATTCGGTTGATGGAGGATTTCGGCGTCAAGATCGGCACCTTTCAGCACGTGCTCGAAGGTTACAAAGTGGCCGACGAAATCGCCCAGCACGGCGCGGGCGGTTCGACTTTCTCCGATTGGTGGGCCTACAAGTTCGAGGTGTATGACGCGATTCCATACAACGGGAGCCTGATGCGAGATCGGGGCGTGATCGTCTCCTTTAACTCGGATTCCTCCGAACTGGCTCGCCGGCTCTATGCCGAAGCGGCCAAAGCAGTAAAATACGGTGGCACGCCTGAAGTCGAAGCCTTGAAGTTCGTCACCATCAATCCGGCCAAACAGCTTCGCATCGATCAGTACGTTGGATCGCTCGAACCGGGCAAGGACGCCGATTTCGCAATCTGGTCCAAATCCCCACTCGATTCGGGCACGGTTTGTCTGCAAACGTGGATCGACGGCAAGAAGTACTTCGACCGCTCACTCGATACCCAAAGAACCACGCGCCTGCAAAATGAACGCAAGGACTTGCTGGCCAAAGCGCGGCAAGTTGCGAAAACGCCGGGCGGCGGGGATGGCGGGGGCGGCGGTGGTGATGAGGAATCCTTCTTTCGCGTGTCACTCGAACACGAGTTCGATGGCTGCGAGCGGCATTGCCTGGATGAGTCGAACGCAGGAGGCGCCCGATGAGACGCCGAAATACGAATCCCGAAGTTCGAAATCGGAAAGAAGCTCGAACTCCGAACTTTCTGACATGCGCGATATTCCTGTTTGCTTTCCTTTCGATGTCGGTCTCTGCGCAAACGTTCGCCAGCCAGCAGTTGAATAGGGGCGGGGACGTCTCGTCCCCGACTGAGCCAGGCAAATCAACCACGGGGACGAGGACGTCCCCGCCCCGGCCACCATCAACTGAGGCGTTACCAACGCTGCTTCTAACGGGCGCCACTGTGCACACGATTTCAGGCGAAACCCTTTCGCCCGGCCAGGTCTTGATTCGTGACGGGAAAATCGCTGGCGTTGGCGATGCCGTGGCTGCAACTGGTGCAACGACCGTCGACCTGAAAGGGCTCCATCTTTATCCTGGTCTGATCTGCCTGAGCTCGTCGCTTGGCCTCACAGAAATCGAGGCGGTCCGGGCGACCGAAGATACCACGGAGGTGGGCGAATATACGCCCGACGTGGAATCATGGGTGGCGGTGAATCCGGACTCCGAGTTGATCCCGGTCACGCGCGCTAATGGGATCGCGTATTTTGAACCGGTGCCACAAGGTGGAGTTATCAGTGGTCAATCCGGATTGGTGGCGGTCGAAGGTTGGACGATCGAGCAACGCACGATTCAGAAACCAATAGCCCTGCATGTGTTTTGGCCGTCTATGGAGTTGCAGGTGAGCACGCGCGCGCGTGGGCGCACGCCAGCGGCCCGACCGAAGTCTCTGGAAGAACAGGCCCGGGAACGGCGCGGCAAACTGCAGGCGCTGACGGAATTTTTCGAAGAAGCAAAAGCTTACGCCAAAGCCAAAGACGCTAGTGCGCGTGGTTTGGCCAATAAACCGGCTGTCGTTCCGGCGTGGGAGGCCATGTTGCCTTATGTTCACCACGAACTGCCTATTACGGTTCACGCCGATGAGGCGCGGCAAATCGAGGCGGCGGTCGCGTGGGCCAGAACCAACGATTATCGGATCATCCTGGCCGGCGGGCGCGACGCATGGATGACGGCCAGCCTGTTGGCAACGAACAAGGTTCCACTGATCTACACCCATGTTTTTACTGTCCCCTCGCGTGACACAGAACCTTACGATATCCATTTCTCCACTCCCGCGGTATTGCATCAGTCCGGGGTACAGGTTTCGTTCAGCCCGGGGTTGCGTTCTTTCGACGCGCCGCTCACTTGCAATCTTCCGTATGCCGCTGCCCAAGCGGTGGCATTCGGATTGCCCGAAGCTGAAGCAATCAAAGGACTGACTCTCTACCCAGCCCAATTGGCTGGGGTCGCCGGCCGGCTGGGCTCAATTGAAGTGGGCAAAGAGGCGACGCTCTTCGCCGCTGATGGCAACATTCTGGACTTGCGCGCCAACGTGAAGCGCATGTGGGTCGCCGGGCGGGAAATCAATCTTGAAAACCGCCATACTCGATTATACGACAAATACAAAGCGCGCCCGAAATGACAAAACTGTCATTTGTCCTTCATTGCCAATTCATCTTGAGATGGCTTACTAAGCGGCATGCGATGGTCGCATGAAGTGAACAGCCTATTATGAAGATCAAAAACCTCCTCTGCTCAGTTGTTGTGCTCGGCCTCCTGGTCGGTTGTGAATCGGAAAAAGGCGAGCACGAATCCCAAGCGCAACTCCAGGCTGAAGCTAAAGTCAGTCGAGCCGACGCTGAACGCACTGCCCTGACCAAGGCGCCCAACGGCACCATCAAGAGTAGCGAACTCGAAAAGGAAAAAGGCAAGTTGATCTGGTCGTTCGACATTGCCACTCCGGATTCCAAAGATATCACCGAAGTGAACGTGGACGCGATTACCGGCTCGGTCATCTCGGTTGAGAAGGAAAGCGCAGCCAAGGAAGAGAAGGAAAAGGAAGACGAGAAGAAATAACGCAATGAAACGTGGGTCAGGGATCGCGCGCGCAAGCTGTTTGACTGCCAGCGTGGTGCTCTTTTTTTGTTGCGCCAACGGCTTGGCCGCGCAATCCGGGGCTGCTGTTGCTAAGCCGCGTTTCACGCATCCGCGCGATATTTCCAATCCCTACCTGCCGCTGGGCGCGCTCAAACAGGACATCCTCGAAGGGCGCGAAGGGGGCAAACAGGTGCGTGTGGAACGGACCGCCCGGCCGGAGCTAAGCAAGGTGTTCAAGATCGGCGGTCAAAGTGTTGAAACCCTGGCCGTCGAAGATCGGGAATTGGAAAACGGTGAACTAGCGGAGGTCACCATCGATTATTTCGCCCAGGCTGATGACGGGACAGTCTATTATCTGGGCGAAAAAGTCGACGAATACAAAGGCGGGAAAGTCGTGGGGCATGAGGGCGCCTGGATGTACGGGGTTGATACGAAAAAGCTCACTCCTATGCTTCCCGGTAGCCCTAAAGTCGGCGATCGGTTCCGATCCGAAGACGTTTCAAAAACCATTTCGGAAGAAGATGAAGTGGTCTCGTTGTCTGAAAACGTGACCGTGCCCCTGGGAACCTATCACGACTGCTTGAAGATTAAAGAGACGCTCGCCGACGGCAGCATCGAATATAAGTACTATGCGAAGGGCATTGGCTGTATTCGGGAGTTGCCGGTGCACGGGGATATCGTGCTGCTATCGCACAATGGGAATCGGCCGGCGCCAAAAAACGCAACTGGAAGTAAGAGTCCCGCGCCCAACTCGGGTGACGCTTCTGCGGTTGACCCGTTGGCGCGCGATGCGCTGAGCTACGTGGGTGTCGACCCGGCTGCGGAGGCCTACTGGTTCGAAGCGATCAATGACCCGAGTTTGCCGGCCGAGGAACGGCAGAACCTGATCGAAGACCTCAATGAAGACGGCCTCTCGGATCCGAAACATCCAACCCCGGACGATCTCCCGCTGATTATGAATCGTCTTTGGCTGATTGAAACCGTGGCGTCCGGGGCAATGGACCAAGTTAATGCGGACGCCTTTCAGGAGGCTTACAAGGACCTGCTGAATCTGGCGGATTTGGCCATGGGACGCGGCGAACCTGTCAAATGAGGCGTCAGACCTCCGGCGACGTGCCCGGCTGAGCTTCATTTGAGATGACGCGTTGCGCGGCGGGTCGAGTCCTCGTTAAATTTTTCTCATGCGTGTGTTGGTGGTTGAAGATGAAAAAAAGACCGCCTCCTTTATTCGCAAAGCGCTACAGGAGGAAGGCTTTGCTGTGGATGCCTGCCATGACGGCGAGGAAGCGCTGGGCGCCCCCGGCGCCACACCCTATGATGCCATCGTTCTCGACATCATGCTTCCCGGTCGCGACGGACTGAGCGTGTTGCGGCAATGGCGCTCGCAGCGCATCTCCACTCCAGTGCTGCTGCTCTCGGCGCGCGGCGAGGTAAACGAACGTGTGGAGGGCCTGGACGCGGGCGCCGATGATTACCTGCCCAAACCGTTCGCACTGGTCGAACTGGCGGCTCGTGTGCGCGCGCTCACGCGGCGCGGCAGTGAAAACAGGTCGGCCGTGCTGCGTGTGGCTAATCTTACGCTCGACACCGTGACTCACCGCGCACAGCGAGAGGAAAACGCTATCGAATTGACTGCGCGCGAATACCGCCTGCTGGAATTTCTTATGCGGTCCGCCGGGCGTTTGTGCGGCCGGATGATGATCCTCGAGAAAGTTTGGGACTATGATTTCGATCCTGGAACAAACCTCGTAGACGTTTATATCAGGAGGTTGCGTGAGAAAATTGATGCAGGCTATGAACCGAAGCTGTTGCATACGGTTCGGGGAACCGGTTACGTGCTTCGGGAATCGCCGGTCCCATGACCATTCGCATCCGCCTTACCCTTTGGTTCAGCTCGATTCTATTCGTAGCGCTCGTGGCTATGGCGGTGCTATCTTACTTTGAGCTCGTCGCCGAGCCGCAAGGACAATCCGAGCGTGGGAAGACCGCTGCTAATGAGGAAACAGACGAAAACGGAATGAGCGAGGTGCTCGGAGTATTGCTCTGGTGCGGACTGCCGGCCTTGGCGCTGTCCATCGGTGGCGGCTGGTGGATGACGCGCAAAGCCCTGGCTCCAGTAAACGCGCTCACGCAAGCGGCCGGTCGCATCAGCGAAAACACCCTGGGCGAGCGCCTGGCCAGCAGCGGAAACGGTGACGAGTTCGACCGCCTCACCGAAGTTTTTAATGCCATGACCGAGCGGCTGGAGAAGTCTTTCCAACGTGTTCGCGAATTCACACTGCACGCTTCGCACGAACTCAAAACCCCGCTCACTATCCTGCGCGGCGAAGCCGAGAGCGCGTTGTCCGACCAAACACTAAATCAGACGCAGCGCGCGCGTCTCGAGAGCGAACTCGATGAGCTCGAACGGCTCACCCGGATCGTCGACGGTCTCACATTACTGACAAAAGCCGATGCCGGTCTGACCCATGTAAACTTCAAACCCGTTGCTCTGGCAGGACTGGTGCAGGATTGTTTTGCGGACACTCAAATCCTTGCCCAGCCATGTGGTCTGACGGTGGAGCTGCCGGTTTGCGAGCAGGCAACGATTGAAGGTGAAACTCATCGGCTGCGGCAATTGCTGCTGAACCTGGCTGATAATGCAGTCAAATACAATGAGCCAGGCGGCCGGATTACGATGGCCCTGTACCGGGAGGGCAATGCCGCAGAGTTCAGCATCGCGAATACCGGCCCGGGCATTCCTTCGGAATTGCTGCCGCGCGTATTCGAACCGTTCTTCCGCGGCGATTCAGCCCACGGCCACGGTACTGACGGTTGCGGCCTGGGTTTGAGCATTGCGCAATGGATCGTTTCGGTGCATAAAGGCGCCATTCGAATTGAGTCCGTGCCCGCGAAATTGACAACGGTTGTGGTGCGCCTGCCGCTGCTGACCGAAAAACTTTCCGCATGAAGCCGGATAAGGGGATATTTTTTCGGATGTGTTCTAAAGACGGGAACGAGCCGGGTAGCCGAGCTCATTTGGGCTTTGCCTGCCTTTTGCTCGGGCTAATAGCTTCGGCCGGTTGCGTCCACTACAAACCTAAACCGCTCTCAGCGGCAAAAACCGCCGAACAGCTCGAAAGCCGTTCACTGACCAATGACACGTTGCGACATTTTCTCGAACAGAACCTGCACCAGGAATTTACTACCTGGCCGCTCGCAACCTGGGATCTGGACAATTTGACGCTAGCGGCTTTCTATTTTAATCCGAACCTGGAAGTGGCGCGGGCCGATTGGCGGGCAGCGATGGGCGCCGTTAAATCGGCCGGTGAGATGCCCAACCCCACTACCACCGCGTCGCTCCTCCACCAACCGGTGCCCGACGCCCCCAGCCCCTGGATTCCCACCATCAATTTCGATTTGCCCATCGAGACTGCCGGCAAACGCCGTGTCCGCACGGAAAAGGCCAAGCACCTTTCCGAGTCCGCCCGGCTCAATATCGCAACCTCCGCCTGGCAAGTCCGCAGTCAACTGCGCAGCGGGCTGGTCGACTTCATTAGCGCGGAAGAGCGCCTCGATCTGGTCCAACGCGAAGTGGCCTTGCGAGAAGAGTTGGTCGGCCGTATGCAAAATCAGTTTCAAGCCGGCGAGATCTCCGCATTCGATCTGAACACGGCCCGTCTGACCCTCATCCGCTCCCGGGCTGATGCAGCCGATGCGCAGCGGCAGTTGGCCGAAGCGCGGCCGCGATTGGCCGCCGCGCTGGGGATGTCCAGCACCGGCCTGGGCGAAGCGCACTTTCGGTTTGATCTGACGGGTCTCGGCAAAATTGAAGAGCTCACCTCTAGTGACGTCCGCCGCCTGGCGCTGCTGGGGCGGTCGGACATACTGGGCGCGCTCGCCGATTACGAGGCCAGCCAGTCCGCGCTGCAACTGGAGGTTGCAAAGCAATACCCGGATGTGCACTTATCGCCAGGCTACTCCTGGAACGCCGGCAGCGCCGGCGAGAACGATTGGCAAATCGGCGCCACGGTTGAGCTCCCAATCTTGAATCAAAACCAGGGCGCTATTGCCGAAGCAGCAGGTCGACGAGAAGCCAGCGCGGCCCGGTTCCGAGCGCTGCAGGAGAAAGTAATCAACGACATCGATGCCGCCGTAGCTTCGTTCCGTGCCAGCCAGACTAACTCCGCTGCTTTCGACCGGCTGGTCTCGGCTCAGCAGGGACAGCAACAGGCCATGCTCGCCCAGTTCCAGGCCGGCGCCGTTGACCGCGTTGAAGTGCTCAATGCTGAATTGGAATTGAGCGCGGTGCAGTTGGCGAGGTTTGAATCTCAAGTGAAGGTGCAGCAAGCGATTGGCGCGCTGGAAGACGCCGTTCAGCGGCCTTTTGAACTGCCCAAGGTCATCTTCGAGTCCACTGCTGATGACAAGTAACGCAAACTAACTCGAGCGATTTGGACGCCGAATCACTCACCGAATTATGAAATCAGTTCTGACTTTTATCGCTGCTATCGCAGTTGTGTTCCTGATTTCGGCTTGCTCGCCTGGAAAACAGGAGGCCGCGCCCGAGGCCAAGTCCGAGAAAGCGCCAGAACCTGAATCGCGGGTAAAACACGGAACCAATGGCGAGGTGATTGTCACCCTGGACGCCGCAACCCAGAAACTCATGGGATTGCAGACGGCTTCACTCCAGAGCGCTCAATTGAGCCCGGAAATCAAAGCGTACGGTCGAGTCCTGGATATTACGCCGCTGGCAGCGCTGGTCGCCGAATTGAACACGGCACAGGCGGCAAGCGCGGCCTCGCAAGCCGAACTCCAACGACTCCGAACACTGGCCGCGCAGAACAACGCATCCGAACGATCGCTGCAAGCTGCCGAGGCCACCGCCGCGCATGACCGGGCGCAGGTCGATTCCGCGAAGCTGCGGTTGGAAGCAACCTGGGGAACTGCGTTGGCGGGGCGCAAAGACCTGGCGGACCTGGTGCAATCCATCAGCTCGCTAAAGGCAGCGCTGGTGGAAGTGGATGTTCCAGCGGGCCAGTCGCTCAATGAGCCACCTAACGCCGCCCGACTTTTCACGCTCGCGGATGAGAACAAACCAATTGAGGCGCAGTTTATTGGACCATCGCCGCAAGTAGACCAGCAGTTGCAAGGCCGCGGTTTTCTGTTTTCGGTGTCTCCGAATCCTGCGCGGCTGGCTACGGGCGCCGCGCTGACCGCTCTATTGAGTCTGCCGGGCGAGCCGCAAACTGGAATTGTTCTACCCCGCGCAGCCGTGGTGCGCTTTAACGGGACCACTTGGATTTATCTGCAAACCGGGGAAGAGACTTTCGAACGCCGTGAAACGACGCTCGACTCACCCTTGGCCGATGGCTGGTTTGTGAGCAAGGGATTAAAACAAGGCGACAAAGTGGTAACTGTTGCCGCACAACAAATCCTCTCCGAAGAGTTAAAGGGCCAGAGCGGCGAATGAGGGAGAACTAATGCTTCAAGCCCTCGTCAAATTCTCGCTCAAGCACCGCGTCGTGGTCGTGGTGTTGGCCTGCGTTCTGCTCGGCTACGGCGTGTACACCACCAACAATGCCAAGTTGGACGTCTTCCCCAATTTCGTTCAACCGCAGGTCGTAATTCAGACCGAGTGTCCTGGGCTGGCACCGGAGCAAGTCGAACTCCAGGTAACGCTGCCGATTGAAACAATGGTGAATGGTCTGGGCGATATGGAATCCCTCCGCTCGGAGTCCATTGGCGGCTTGTCGGTCATCACGGCCGTGTTCAAAGAGGGAAGCG
Organism: uncultured Verrucomicrobiota bacterium; assembly: GCA_964623885.1. Classification (GTDB taxonomy): domain Bacteria; phylum Verrucomicrobiota; class Verrucomicrobiia; order Limisphaerales; family UBA8199; genus CAZUVM01. The sequence continues at coordinate 19,866 of CAZUVM010000025.1, read as the reverse complement.
ATGTGTTTCGCGCGAGGCAAATGCTGGCCGAAAAACTGGCTGAAACCGCCGGCTTGCTGCCCGCGACCGTTAAAACTCCCCGGATGACACCGCTGACTTCCTCGACGATGGATCTGCTCAAGATCGGGCTGGTCTCGGATAAACTCACCCCGATGCAGTTACGCACCTTCGCGGATTGGACTCTCAAACCGCGCCTGCTTTCCGTCCCGGGCGTCGCCAAATGCAGCACTTTCGGCGGTGAGGTAAGACAAATCCAAATCCAAATCCGACCCGATCTTTTGCTGGCGCATAATCTCACCTTGGGCGATGTCGTGGCCGCGGCACGGGTCTCGACGGGTATTATGGGCGCCGGTTTCATTGAAACTCACAACCAGCGCGTTACCCTCCAGACTGAAGGCCAGTCAATCAGTCCAGAGGCGCTGGGTGATGTGGTGGTCGTAGCCACCAATGGCTTTCCGGTGCGGCTCAAGGATGTCGCGCGCGTGGTTGAGGGCGCCGAACCAAAATTCGGCGACTGCGTCATCCAGGGACGTTGGGGCGTGCTCATGACCATGTCCAGTCAGTATGGCGCCAATACCATGGAGGTGACCAAAACGTTGGAAGCTGCACTGGGCGAAATGAAACCGGTGTTTGAGAAGGAGGGCATTAAGCTTTATCCCCATCTGCATCGACCGGCGACATTCATCGAGCTGGCGCTGCGCAACATGAAGCATTCGTTGTTGCTGGGAGGCATCCTGGTTGCAGTGGTCTTATTCCTGCTCATCGGCAGCATCCGGACGGCGTGCATTTCCTTGATTGCCATCCCGCTTTCGCTGCTCACGGCCGTGATCGTCCTGCAGAGATTCGGCATTACGATCAATACCATTACCCTGGGCGGTTTGGCCATCGCGCTGGGGGAGGTCGTGGATGATTCGATTATCGATGTGGAGAACATTTTCCGCCGGCTAAGGGAGTATCAAGCCGCCCGCCGCGCGGCAGCGGCCGGCGGCACAGCCGCGCTGCCTTATGCCTCGACGTTTGAGGTTGTCTTGCACGCCTCGCTCGAAGTCCGCAGCGCCGTCGTTTTCGCTACTTTTATCGTCGTCCTGATTTTCGTTCCGGTGCTGACGCTCACTGGGCTACAAGGCAGCTTTTTCGCTCCTTTGGCCTTGAGTTATATCCTGGCCATTCTGGCCTCTCTCCTGGTCGCCTTAACTATTACCCCGGCCCTGGCTTACCTCTTTTTCGGAAAAGGGGTACGAAGAGAGGGAGAGTCCTGGCTCCAGCATCGAATGAAGGCCGGTTACCAGCGGCTGCTCGGTTTCATTGCGCGCTGGCCGCGCGCGGTTATCATTGTCGTTCTCATTCTGATAATTGCCGGGCTGACGCGGCTGCCAACGGGCGGCGGCGATTTGTTGCCTGAGTTTCGCGAGGGCCATTTTGTTCTCCAGGTCTTTACCGCACCCGGAACCTCACTGCCGGAAATGTTTCGGCTGGGTACCCACATCTCGGAGGCGTTGCTCAGCAACACCAATATTGACACTGCGTCACAACAGATCGGCCGGGCCGAACTCGGCGAAGATGCATGGCCGCCCAGCCGTTGTGAATTCCACGTTGAATTGAAGCCCGAGCTTTCCGGAGAGGATCAGGAAGGCATCGGAAAACAAATCGAAAACACCCTGCACCAATTCCCCGGCATTGATTTTGAAGTGACGACCTTTCTGGGCGATCGTATCGGCGAAACCATCACCGGTGAAACCGCCCCGGTGGTGGTTAATATCTTCGGCGACAATCTGGATGTCCTGGACGCAAAAGCCCAGGAAGTCGCCAATGTTCTTAACTCGATTTCACCCAATGCCAATGCCCGCGTGAAATCGCCGCCGGGCGAACCACGCATGATGATCCGGCTGCGACTGGATCGCCTGCCACAGCTTGGGTTTCGTCCGTTGGATGTGGTCGACGCCGTTCAAACGGCTTACCAGGGAACGGTCGTTGCCCAAACCTACCGTGGCAACCAAACCGTGGATGTGAACGTCATCCTCGATCCGGCTGAGCGCGAAGATCCGGAGTCGGTTGGATCGCTGCTCATCAGCAGCAGTCAGGGACTGCAATTGCCCCTGCGTGAGCTGGCCGATATCTATCCCACCAGTGCCCGCTCCTCCATTCTCCACGAGGGCGGCCGCCGCCGCCAAACAGTCACTTGCACCGTGCGCGGCCTGGACGTGACCCGGTTCGTCAATCAAGCCAAACAACAAGTCGCGGCCAAAGTTAGCTTCCCCGCTGGAACCTATCCGGCCTACGGCGGCGCCGCCCAGGCCAAAGCCAAAGCGCAACGCGAGTTATTGGTGCACTCGGCCATTGCGGCCATCGGCATCCTGCTGTTGCTGGCGGTGGTTTTGCACGGCTGGCGCAATTTGATCCTCGTACTGGCCAACGTACCTTTCGCGCTTGTGGGCGGTATCGTCGCGGTTTGGCTTACCAACGTGTTTTCTCCCGGCGACAGCGCAATCACCATTGGTTCGCTGGTAGGTTTCGTCACATTGTTCGGCATCACCACCCGGAACTCGATCATGATGATCTCTCATTTCGAGCACCTCGTCACCGTGGAAGGCATGACTTGGGGGCCGGAGGCCGCTATGCGCGGCGCGGCCGAGCGTTTGCTGCCGATTGTCATGACTGCCACCGTCACCGCGCTGGGTTTGCTTCCGCTCGCCCTCGGGAGCGGCGAAGCCGGGCGCGAGATCGAAGGTCCAATGGCGATTGTTATTCTTGGCGGTCTTATCACCTCTACCGCATTGAACCTCCTGGTCCTCCCGACTCTGGCGCTCCGTTACGGACGGTTCGAGCGAAAACTGGCTGACTAGTTCACACCGCTGCGCGATGGCTAATTGGCACGTTCCCGGCGCAGCAGGTGAATCAGCACCTTAACGGCGAGCTCCATCGGTAATATCGGCTTGCCCATCAGGTCTTCCGCGCCTACTTCGAGGCTCTTGGCCATAAGTTCAAACTCGGTGTGGCTCGTAACGTAGATAACCGGCGTTTTTTCATAACCGGGCAGCTTGCGCACTTTCTCGCACAGATCAAAACCGGTCATCCCGGGCATTTGCAGATCCAATAACAGAATGTCATGGTGCTTTTCTTTCAGGTGCTGGAGCGCCTGCAATGGATCTTCGAAACTTGTGGCATCCAGCTCGACCCGCCGCAAAGCGGAAACCACGAGGCGATTGGAAATCGGATCATCATCCACAACCAGGATTGCGGCCTTTGGGGTGGCATCCAGATGCAGCTCATGTGCCTGGGCGGCCAGAATTCGGAGCGCCTCCATGCTAAGACGCAATGTGCGCCGCGCCGATAACGTCATGCGCGCGGGCTTATCCATGAGCTGCAACATCAAAGCCTCCAGTGCTGAGGCTAGAAGCGCCAGCCGCGCGCATCCGGCCAGGCCCGCCTGGGCCGCCAGGAAGTGGATTTGGCGGTAAATCGCTTCCAGACGCACTTTCCACTCGGATTCGCTTTTCGCATTATTGAAATCCTCAAACTGGCCGCACAACTCGGCGCACTTGGCTGAAATGCGGCTGAGAAAATCACGCCGTGCATTGTCCCGAAGTTGTCTCTCCAAGTTCGGATCGAAGGTCGGTTTAGACGGTTCTTTGCGTACGTCTTTGGGGGCTGCAGGCGGAGCGGGTTGCGGAACCAGCCGCGCTGCCTCGCGCCGAATCGGCGCCGGTTTTGTCGCGTTGGGTTTTGGCACGGCCAGCAAAACCGAGTCGTCCGTCTTCTCCGTAGTCCCTTGGAGTGCATCGGTTATGGCGGCGAACAGAAGCGCCGGCGTGCATCGAACCTTGAGCAGCCCCTTTTCGGCTCCAGCCAACGCCGCCTCCTGGCCGAGCGTGTTCATGTAGACATTGGAAAGCACGATTACGGGCAAGCTTGCCAGTTTCGGATCGGAGCGAATATTTTTGAGTACTTCGGCTCCAGAAAACTTCGGCATCATGAGGTCGAGCACCATGATATCCGGCTTTGAGGTTTGCAAAGCTTTCAGTGCCGCCAATCCATCTCCGGCCGTCTCGACCTCAAGGCCATGTGCCGTCAATCCCCTGCGATAAATCTGCAAGATGATTGGATCATCATCCACCAGCAAAACACGGCTCATAGTTCAGGAAGAGCTTTCACCCGGGCCAGTCTGGGCGCGCCTTGCCGGGATGTCAATTGCCCGAAGGGAGCCCGGCTATTTCCGCCGTCTAAAATGACGAAACCAACCTGCCCCAGTTGCCGCAGATAACGCGAGCAGGCTTACTGAGGGTTCCGGCACCAAAGGGGTGGAGCGTTCATACGAAAACCCGCCCAGGCTTCCACCCCAGGAAAGGAACGTCACGGATAGATAGACATTATCCGAGATCAAATGCAGCACGGCTGGCTTTCCTATGGTTGAACGGGGTCCGCCCCCCGATAGACCGCCGAACCACCCCTCCCAGTTCGTATACGTGAGCGAGGCATAATTGTTCAAAGATCCGTACGCCCAGGCCGTATCTGCAGGGCTGAGGAAATGTGAATAACCACCTTCAGTTGCAGCATTGAACAACCCTTTAATCACGTTTCGGGTGATCCAGACAGTCGATGTGAGGCGATCCTGGTCGGTGGGTTGACTGCCGTCGGCACCCGCTGACTCGGTAAAAATCATGGTCGGGCCTGTCCATACGGTGACCCCTTGGCTATAGCCGATAGTACAGCTGAGCATCATTGCCGCACCTAAAACCAGGCATACCGGGCAAATCTGCCGGGTTAATGTTGTGAGTGGCGATCTGAATTGTTCCATTAGCTGGGTACTTCGTTGCATATCTACTACGTCGGAATGCGTATGAGCTTTTGCCTCACTCCTCATTCCAAGCAAGCGGAAAATCAATGGGGCGTGGGATGTGATTTCTGTCGGTGCATTTTTTCGTGTCTTTCGCAACTGCCATTGGCACTCTCGGTGCCCGGCAATGTCGTTCCTACGCACGATCCTTGCTCTGAGCCGACCGGCGCGATTGCCAACTATATGGTCGAATTGCCTGGCGGGTTGGTGGTTGGGCGGCGGCGGCAATCCTGGCAGTCTCCTGGCGCTATTCGGCGGAGCAACGCTGCTTTTTCTTGGGAGCGCCTTTCTCAATGATGCCTTCGATACGGAATTCGATCGCCAGCATCGTCCGGGCCGGCCCATTCCCGCGGGAGCAATTGGCCACGACACCGTGTTTCGCTGGGGTGTCGCCTTTCTGGCAACCGGCGCCCTCGTCTTCGTATTTCTGGGACGAACGGTGGGCTGGCTGGCATTGATGTTTGCGTTCTTCAGTGTCTTGTATAATGCCCTGCATCGGCTGCTCCCCTTGTCCCCGGTATTAAAAGGCCTTTGTCGTTGCCTTCTATACGTGGTAGGAGCGGCAGTGGCTGAGCGTGGGGTGACGGGTTGGTCTATTTGGTGTGGCTTAGCCTTGGCGGCATACGCTGCCGGCCTGCGTTGGTTGGAGGGTTGGCGCGAAAAACCAAATGAAACCAAAGTTTGGCCTGTCGCATTGCTAGGCGTACCGATAGGGCTGGCCCTGGTTATGGATGTAAATGAGTTTCGTGAAACGGGTCTGTTGCTCTCGGCTGTGCTGGCGCTTTGGATTCTGCGTTGCTTGCGGCCGGTTTTCTGGGCGCCGGAACGCGATCTGGCTCGCGCCACGGCCAACCTGGCGACTGGGATTGTATTTGTGGATTGGCTGGCGACTTGTCCGGTAACATTGCCCGGCCAGATCTCTTCCGGCTCACGGGAACTGAGCTTCGCATTTCTAATTCTGTTCGGCCTCTCCGTGCTGTTTCTGCAGCTGAATTATCGAAGCAATTTTATGCAGGGACCGGCGCATTAACGCGAAGCTTCTCGATGATTGGTGGTAAAACCTCGAGCAGATAGTCCACATCCTCGTCGGTATTGTAGAATCCCAAGCTCAGGCGGATGCTGCTCCGCGCGCGCGCGGGGCTACAACCCATCGCCAGCAAAACATGGGAAGGATCCAGCGAACCCGTGGTGCATGCCGAGCCGCTGGAGGCGCAAACTTGTGCTTGATCCAACAATAACAAAATCCCTTCCGCCTCCACCCCTTCGAAAGCAAGATTGCTCGTATTAGGCAGGCGCGGTTCAGACCTCCCGTTTAGTGAACTGCCCGGGATCCGCTCCAGAATGCTTGTTTCCATCCGATCACGCAGCGCGCTTACGCGCGTATTCTCTTCTTCAAGCCTGGCGGAGGCCAATTCAGCGGCTCGGCCGAATCCAACAATGTAAGGCACATTCTCGGTGCCACCTCGCCGGCCACGCTCCTGCTCACCACCCATTAAATAGGGTTGAAAACGCGTGTGACGCTTTACATAAAGCAATCCTATCCCTTTAGGTGCGTGCAACTTGTGCCCTGAGAGCGAAAGGAAATCCACCCCCAGCTCGTGGACGTCGATCTTCAGCTTGCCGGGAGTCTGCACCGCATCGGCGTGAAACAGGACACCCTTGGCCCGACACAGGCCGGCAACTTCCCGAATGGGAAATAACACCCCGGTTTCGTTATTCGCCCACATCACTGACACAATGGCTGTATCCGATCGAATCGAGCTCTCCAATTGGTTGAAATCAATGGCACCATCCGCGCTGACCGGCAAAAATGTGACTTCATAGCCTCGTTTTTGCAGGAATTTGCAAAACTTGATGTTGGCCGAGTGCTCTACGGATGTGGTTACGATGTGTTTTTTGTCCGGCTGGGTGGCTAAAGCGCTATGGAGAGCCGTGTTATTGCTCTCGGTACCGCAACTGGTGAACACAATCTCGCGCGGCTCGGCATTCAAGAGAGCGGCCATCTTGGTGCGGGCCTCCGACAAGGCATTGCCGAGTTGATGCCCGAAAGCGTAAGCGCTTGATGGGTTTCCCCAGTCCCTTTCCAGAAAAGGGAGCATCGTCGCAATTACCTCCGGGGCGACTTTGGTGGTGGCATTATTATCGAAGTAATACACGGAAATCTTAGGTTCGAACGTGGATTGGATCTGGATTCTACGTTTTTGCGTCGATTGTTGTTGCCATCCAGGGCTGCCGCAGAGCCTGCCTTACGATAATACGGGAAGAGTACCAGAAATCCAGCGGGTTAGCGCAGAAAATTCTTGTCAAAATTGAGGGGCCGTCGCAGTCTCGTCAAATCTCGGTGCATAGGGCGAAAGCACGTCGCCCGAGGCGTACGCGTAAACGACAGCTATTTCAACCCAAATGAATATCCAAGGAAGTTTTGTTCACAAGCACACCTGCTGTAGGCTCAGGAGCAGGCTGGCGATTGCGCTTTTGTCGGCCCAATTGGGGGCCGCAGCCGGCCACGCGGCCGGAACGGTAGTGGCTTGGGGGGCGAACGACTCGGGACAAACCACTATACCGGGAGGAGCGAACAACGTAGTAGGGGTGGCGGCCGGCGTTTCCCACAGCGTCGCACTTCGGGGTGACGGAACGGTGCTGGCTTGGGGATTCAATTCAGCTGGACAAACTAATGTACCGCAAGGTTTAACGGGTGTGGCCGCAATCGGCGCGGGGGCCATTTACAGCATGGCCCTGCAAAGCAACGGAACGATCGTGGTATGGGGCAGCCAATCGGCGGCGCCAGCCGACGCCACCAATGTGACGGCAATCGCTGCCGGATGGAGTCACTCGCTAGCGCTTAGAAGTGACGGCACAGTGGTTTCCTGGGGCACTCAGACCGGTGTTCCGGCGTGGTTGTCCAATGTCGTAGCCATTGCGGCCGGGAACGGCCAGAGCCTGGCATTGCGACTGGACGGGAGCGTTATTGCCTGGGGGGACAATTCCTACGGCAAAACCAATGTCCCCGCCGCAGCGAGCAGCAACATCGTGGGCATCGCCGCTGGTGGCGACCATTGCCTCGCTCTGCAGCGTAACGGCCATGTGCTGGCGTGGGGCGGAAACTACGACGGACAAATCACGGTTCCTCAGACAATAACGAATGCCGTGCAAGTGTCTGGTGGCGCGGGGCACAGCCTGGCGCTGAGAGCAGACGGCACCCTCGCAGCCTGGGGGCTTAACACCGACGGCCAAAGCACAGTCAGCACGAACGATGCGGGCTATATCGGCATTTCGGCCGGTGGCTATCACAACCTGGCGCTGAAAGGGGACGGCACCCCGTACATTTTGGTGCCGCCAGCCAGCCAGGTTGCAATCATCAGCAAGAGTGCCACCCTGCAAGTGCTGGCAGTCGGGGCGCAGCCACTGACTTTTCAATGGTATCATTATGGAACGAACCTCGTTGGCCAGACCAATACCAGCTTTACGATTGCCAATGTCCAGGCGAAGGATGGCGGGCCTTATACGGTTAGTGTCGGCAACAGCTTTGATACGATTTTCAGTCAGCCGGCGATCGTGACCGCGTACGGAATGCCACCGGTCGTCACGGTTCCGCCGCGCGATACCAGCACGATCTGCGGTGAAGGCGCTTCATTTTCGGTCGCGGTGGATGGCTCAACGCCATTTACTTACCAATGGCAGTTTCAGGGCACAAATCTAGCCGGAGCCACACGCACGCAGCTTACGCTTGCCAACGTAAATCTCAGCCAGGCCGGCCTCTATTCGGTTGCCGTGAGTAACGCGTTCGGCGGAGTCATCACCGGCGCCGTGCTAACAGTGACGGTGCAGCCGCCCACGATCACGAGCGCGCTCAGCGCCAGTGGCGTCCAGGGCCAAGCTTTCAATTACCGCATCACCGCAATCCATACCCCCGTTCAATTCGGCGCGCAGTTCCTGCCTGCCGGACTGACCATCAACACCAACACCGGCGTGATCTCCGGGACGCCCGCGGAAAACGGCGTCTTCGGCGTCATCATCACCGCGGTCAACGCCTGTTCGTCCGACACCGAAACCCTGATGCTGACTTTGACCTCCGGCGCGCCGGTCATCACAAGCCCAACCACGGCGAACGCAACCGAAGAAAGTCCCTTTACGTATCAAATCACCGCGACTGGCTCGCCGACCAATTTTGCCGCCCAGAACCTGCCAGCAGGTCTGAGTATCGATCCGGTCAGCGGCATGATTTCGGGCACGCCGATCTTCGCCGGCACCACGGTGGCGACGATCTGGGCCACCAATGTCTGGGGGGCCGGCTCCACAAATCTTGCGCTCGTAGTTGGCAACATGCAGATCAACAATCTGAACATCGGCAATGTGACTTACACTTACTCTTCGCCGTACCTGCTGGACTTCCAGTTCTCGCTTTTCACCTACCTGGGTGATCCGACGACCAACGCGCCTACGACAGGGGTAGTAGTCGATCCGCGGTTGCTCTCGGCCGTCTGCATGGAAGATGGCGTTCCCAATAGCGCGGTTGAAACGGGTTCGTTCCTGGTGCAGGGAAACAAGAAGGTCATCAAATCTTTCCTGGTGCTCGATTTCACGGAAAGTATCGCCTCGCTGGTCAATGGCGACACAAACAACAATGGCATCTCGGATGCGGTTGATTTCGAAGTGGGCGGAGCACAAGCATTCGTAAACCAACAGCCGTCGGATACGCAGATTGGGGTTTACGAGTTCCACCGTGATGATTGGTTCCCCTCCAATGTGGTTGCGCTTACTACCGATAAAGCGCTGCTGGATAACTCTATCGCCGGCATCTACACCAATTATGTCCACTATTTCAGCACGGGTTCCCGCTGTTGGGATGCTTTGTCCGCGGCCATCACGAATTTGGGGAAAGCCAACCCGGACGAGCAACACTTCATTGTGTTCATCTCGGATGGCCGTGATGAATCGAGCACGAGCACGCTGAGCAATGCCGTGTATCTGGCAACCAATAACGCCGTAAAAGTTTTTGCGATTGGGTTTGGAGATGAATTGGAAGCAACGAACTTGCAGTTGATCGCCTCGGCCAGCCAGGGCAGTTATTATACGGCGACAACGCCCGCGGATATCGCCACCAAGCTGGGCCAGATCAGCAAGGATTCGCAAGGGCAATACATTCTCCGTTGGGCGACGCTCAAGCGCAATTCGACACCCTTCGCGCCCTCCTTCACGATCACGTACCAGGGATTGACCGCCTCTTCTCCCACGAACACGATCATCCCGTCGATGACCAATGTTGACAACTCGACAACACCGCCGACCACCAACGTCATCCCCGGGATAACGAACATCGTCATCGCCTTGTACACCCCGATCTCCAATGCCGGCCCTGTTCTGGTCGGTCAATTGCGCACGGTGGCCAATGCCCAGGTGCTGCCGAGCGCCATCGATCTGCGCACCACCTATACACCCCAGCACATCTCTCAGTTCCGGTTCCGCTACGTCCCTAATTATCCGGTCACGCCAATACTGCAGTCCACGAACCCAGGTGAGATCTTGTATCAATGGACGATGAGCCATACCAACGACAGTGCCGGGACGAATTATCTGCTCCTTAGCAGTCCTAACCCGGCGGCCATCGAAGTGCCTTACACGGCATTTGCCAAATTGGTTACGTTCCAGTTCGATGATATCATCAATCCGACGAACGCATTTTCGGTTCTCAGCGTCGATACCAACCTCGCCGCCTATACCGGCGGACAAACTTTTGTGCTGTCCAACCAATTCATCACCTTCTATCCGACGTTGCCCCACGGCACGCCGGTGCCCTGGCTGATTAGCTACGGATACGCTTCCGGGAACAGCAATATCTGGGCAGCAGCGGAATTGGCCGATTCAGACGGCGATGGCATGGCTAACTGGCAGGAATACCGCGCCAACACGAACCCCACTAATGCGCTCTCGAACCTGAAGGTTAACAGTGTTGGCCGATTGCCCGACGGCAGGTTCCAGATCAACTTTAGTACTTCGATCAATCGCACCTACCGCCTGGATGCCTCGACGGATCTCGTCAACTGGCAAGTGGTTCAGGACAATATCCCTGGCATCAACACCAACGTGACGCTTATCGATACGCGGTATATTCCCGGGGTAACAACTATCTTTTACCGAGTGGCTGTGTATTAGCGGAAAGTGTTTCAGAGTGCCCCACGCAGAGGTCGCAAAGGTCGCGAGGGCATAAGGGGAAATTGAAAATGGTGGGGATAGGCTTGGACAGGTTGCGATAGGCGAGGCTGGCGAGCGAGATTGAGCCCAGACTATCCCAACCTATCTAGAACCCATCTCATAAATAGGGAATGGGTGCGCTGAGCTCTGGCGGGTGGCTGGCTAGGCGCGACGAGGGAGCATAGCCCTGCGCTCTGTTACCGAGGAGCAACAACGCTAGCCACCCGCCAGAACTCAGCCCTGCGGGTTGCCTTTCTTTGGGGCTGGGGCCGCGTTGCTCGTCGGTCACAGATCCTTGCGGATATGCTCCCTCCTCGCGTCTTGCCCCAGCCCCAAATTTGACGCAACGCACCCGTTCCCTATTTATGAGATGGGTTCTAGGGTTGTGGGCCTAGCAAGCCCAAGGGTCAAGTTGAAGGATACCGGATAGAAAACAGCCAATAGCAGATAAAGGGGGCCGATATTTCCGCACGCCAAGATCGGAGACGCCAAGGTTCAAGATATTGCGCGCGGGGTTCCCCCGAAGAATTGTTGGGAAAGGCCATTCTCAACTTCTCAACGAAACGGCAGCTTCAAACCCCGCATCGACCTCCGGATCATGTGTTGGTAGCATTCTGCCGCAATCCATCGGCAATGAAACCGACAGCTATGGAGAATTCGCTCCGGCCTCGCCGCACCGGCTTGTCCCTGAGCGTCGCCAGCGCGCTACTCTTGGCGGCACTCTCGGCCATGGGCGAGTATCACAATTTCAATACCGCGAGCAGCGCGGACGGCATTATCGAGGAGGTGCGCTGGCCGTACTGGGCGCAATCCACCTATAACGCTATTTATAGCCAGACGCTGTCTGGTTCCGACGGCGGCTCGTGCTATTTCTACGGCGGCATGCCTTCGGATTACTCGGGCAATCCGCCTTGCAGCATTATCTGGAGCTTCTGGCCGCCGAGCGGCACCGTGATACCCGGGGCTGCCGTCACCGCTTATTGGGCCACGACGAATATGTATGCACCGCCGCATGTCGGCGAAGGAGCCTCAGGCAAAGTGGCCGGGCAGTGGCCGCTCATCGCGTCCAACCAATGGTATCGGGAAGTTTTCCGAGTGTGGCGACCTGCCGACGGCACGCCGCACCTGGGTTATACCGGCCGGTGGCTGCGCGATTCCGCTACGGGTAACTGGTATCACATCGCAACGATGCAAATCCCGTTTTCGGCCACCGGACTGGATGGCCTCAGTGGGTTCCAGGAGGATTTCTCTCATGGCAACCTTAATCCCCGGCGCACCGATTATCGAAACGTGTATTATCACAAAAACGGCGCCTGGAACACGGCCAACCAGTTCACCCCATCGGTGCGGCAACTGGGCGAGAACGGCACTTGCGGTCTCATTGAGAGCGCCACCGCCGCCTTCTTTGAGACGTGCAGCGGGAGCAACTACCTCTTTAGCGTCGCTACCAATCTGCCTCCAACCACCGGAAACCTCGTGATGCTGGTCGCGACCAACTGGGCCAGCAGGAGTTTTCTAACCAACCCGCCTGCCGGTGTGACGACTGTCGCCGCCGCCAACAATTACGCGCAATATATATTCACCATCATCAACCAGCCCTCGACGCCGCCTTACGATCCGATGATCATCAGCAACGCCGGCGCGCAAGTTGCCGGCAACCAATTGCTCGTCGCGTGGCAGATTCCCGCTACCAGCGCCCCACAGCTCGCCTATCTTATCGAAATATTCAACAATCCTACCTACACCGGTGCCGCATCCCTGGTTTTCTTCGACCGCGACCCGGAAGCGCGCCAAAAGCTGCTCGATATAACCGGCGTCTCCACTCCCTATGTCCGGCTCTCCCTGGTTGATATCTTTGATCGCACCAACGCTCCTTCTATGCTTACGCCTTCCGTCGCCGCGCTGAACGCCGCCACCAGTGTCGGCGGCGCGGTCAACGGGCTCAGCTATGCTTATTACGAATCCGCCACCAGCTATTATTGGGAGAGCTCCGGTGTGAACTGGTCCGCAATGCCCAACTTTGGTTCGCTCACGCCCATCCGCCAGGGCGCGGTCAACAACCCGGACCTGACGTTGCGCCGCCGCCGTTGCGGGTACGCCTACAATTTCAACGGTTTTCTCAACGCGGCCAGCGACGGGCTTTACACCTTCACGGTGAAGTCTTCCGACGGCGCCAAACTCTACGTTGATGGAACACTGGTTGTGAACTGGGACGGCATCCACAGTCCCGGCCCACTCAGTGGCTGGGTCGGTCTGCGCGCCGGAAAACACACCGTCAACATCCAGTATTTTTGCAACACCCAAAATTCGAATGCCGGGGACCTGATCGACACCTTAGCCGTCTATTACGAGGGCCCGGGAGTGGCGCGGACCGAAGTGCCCGACAGCGCCTGGTTCCGTGTGCCCGGCGCAAATGAGCCGGCGATCGCGCTGAGCGTCCCGGCAACCGGCGCAACGGCCTGCGGTTCAAACCTGACCTTCACCGCCTCCGTTACCCCAAACGGAGCCAGCGTCAGCAATGTGCAGTTTTATATAAGCGACAATTTCTGGGGCCAGGATGCAACCGCCCCTTACACAAACTCCGCCTTTGTCTGGGCGGCCCCGGGCAATCTCGTTCGTGCGCGCCTGTTCTACGCGACCAGCAACACGCTTGATTCAGCGCAGAACGTTGTCACGACGACGAACATGACGCTCGCACCATGGCTTCTCGCGGTCATTGGCGATCATGTATATCCGGTCGGGAGCAAAATTGCGGGCGGCAGCTACTCCCTGATTGGCGATGGCCTGAATCTTTTGAGCCGCCAGGTGAGCGGTGATTGCACGCTTGTGGCGCACCTGGCCGGCTCGATCAGCACTGCGCCAGGGCCCGACGGCCAAACACCGGACCCGGGCTGGGAGTCGGGCATTATTCTGCGCGGCAATACCAATGCCACTCCCGGCACTCCGCTGGGCAACAGCAGTTCACGGTACGCATCCGTTTATGCCACCGTGGGCAGCGACACCCATTTCCAGGACGATACGATGGCGAATGCTGGCGGCCCTTATTGGTCGAGCGGACTGGGCGGGCAACGCTGGTTCAGGATTCAGCGGGTCGGCGACACCTTTACCACCTCGGTTTCGAGCGACGGCTCCGCCTGGACTCCCGTCAATACCAACACCCTCAGCGCGATCGGCACAACCATCTACGTCGGCCTTTTTACCTATGCGTCACCCTCCCAAAATCCCAATGTGTGCTGGGCCGGCTTTGATAACGTCAGCCTGATTGGCAACCTGGTCGGACCGCCTACGGTCTTTGTGGCGCCGCAACAGGACACGGCGTATCCGGGGCAAAGCGCCACTTTCACGGCGCTGCCCAGCGGCAGGCCGCCGTTTCATTACCAATGGCAGTCAAACGGTGTGCCTATCGTGAGCGCGACCAACAGCACACTCACGTTAACCAACCTGCAACCCTTCAGCTCAGGCGTCTACGGCGTCCTTTTGAGCAATGTTAACGGCACAGCCTCGGCCTCAGCGAACCTGGTCGTCCTCACCCCGCCACCGGCCACGGCGCAGCTCCTTTCAAACAATCCCCTGGCTTACTGGCGGCTCAATGAAACCGCCGGTCCGGTTGCGAATGATTCCTGGGGCACTCTCAACGGCACCGGTGAAGGCAGTGTTTTGTTCGGCGTGCCGGGAGTGACCAATCCTCCATTCCTGGGATTCGAAGCCGGTAATCTCGCGGCCCAATTCAACGGGATCAGTTCTCCCTCGGACATTGCCATTCCGCCTCTGAACGTGACGACTACTAATTTCAGCATTACGGGCTGGGTCAAATGCAATGGCACGCAGGATTCCTGGTCCGGGCTGGTTTTCAGCCGCGGCAGCGGTCATGGCGTGGGTCTGATGGTGGTCAACAACAGCGGCAACGAGCTGCGTTACAGTTGGAATGATAACGGCAACGATTACAACGCTTCCACGGGTCTGAGGATGGCCAGCGGGCAGTGGACCTTTGTGGCGCTGACCATTTCGCCCAGTCAAGCCATTGTCTATTTTGCCACCAACGCAACGTTGCGCTCCTGGACGAACAATACTTCCAACATCGGGCAAACTTTTTCCGGCACGTTCTATCTGGGTTGCGACCCCAACAGCTTGTTATCGGCGTCGCGACAGTTCAATGGAACTCTCGATGAGATTGCTATTTACAACAAAACTTTGGCCGGCGCGCAGCTCGCCCAAATCCTGGCGGCTTCACAGAACCCGTCCCCCGCTGTCAATTTAATCTCGCCCGCGCCAGGTTCCGGCTATCAAGCACCGGCCGCTTTGACCCTCACGGCGGCAGTCATTACCAACGGTCATGCCATTTCCCAGGTCCAGTTTTACAATGGCAACACCCTGCTCGGGCAGGCCGGCACCGCGCCATTTTCTCTGGCGTGGACCGGCGTGCCGTCCGGCGCGTACACTCTGATTGCGAAACTCGTGTACGACAGCAACGCTGCCGTGTACTCTCCGCCCGTTTTTATCAACGTTCAACCTTCGTTTGTGCTCACACAGCCGGTTAAAAACGCCGGCGGTTTCTCCTTCACTCTTTTTGGACCGGCAGGCCAACCCTATACGATCCTGAGCAATACTAACCTGACCGCGTCCGTTTCCTCCTGGCAAACCAATGCTACTGGCATTTTTGGGCCCAGCGCTACCGCCACTTTTACCAACGCCAATCCAACTCAGCCCACCGAATTCTATCGCGGCCGAACACCCTAAGAGCGTCTTCTAAAAATAGATTCCCCGCTATCCCACTATTAAAAGACGGCCTGCCCGCAGGCACGGTCCCGGGGATGCGTTGCTTTCCCACGTGCGTGTGGGACAGCACCACGTATACAAACCTATAGCACGTTAAACAAACCTATAGCCGCGCACCGCGGTAGTTTCTCCCCTCTCCTCCCCGGGAGGAGAAGGGTTGGGGGAGAGGAGGCCCTGGATTTCTGCGGCCACGAAATTATTCAAACTGCTGTAGCGCGCCACACGGTTACGTTCAATTTTCCGAAACGAGTGATGTACCTGAAATTCATAAGCGCCAATCCACTGCCGCCGCCTGACCAACCGCTGTGATATTCATCTCGAATGGAAAATGTCCGAGCAGGAATTGAAAGGTGAAGCCGGGCCGGACCCCGGCGCTGCGATTCACTCATACGTGTAATACGCAATCCGGGTGTAGGTGTCGATCGAATCGATAGTGATCGTCGTCGTCTGTGTCGCGACCCGGCCGAGGTCATCAAAACCATAGGCGTAGTTTACGACGACAGGATGCCCGGTTGCGTTGACGAAGCTGGCCTGCGCGGGCCAATTGCGACTTTTTTTTCCGAGAAAACTCAAGTTCCCCTCGATACAAAAATCGATCGCGGTATACGTGTAACTGACAGTCAAAGCATATGGATACCCGGTCCTGGTGAAAAGAACAGGGTTTCCATCCACAATCGTCCAGGTCGCTACAAAATTCGTACCGACCTCCTTCACCAGGTAGCGATGGTGGTCGTATTCATAACTTACTCCTTCGCTGTCGGTTTCCGCCAGGCCGTGTTGCCCCAACATGTAGACATTAGTGCCTGAAACGGGACCGACGTCGGGGACATCAAAAGTGATGGTCTCTGTGATTGTCGCCGGGTGATCTTTTAAATCGTAAGAATAAGCCTGAGTTCGGCCATTTGAACCCGTGATGGCGATTACCCTGCCATCAGCATCATAAGTCCACGTGTTGGTAACCCCGTTTTCCGCGATGCTGTGCAGTCTGGCACCGCAATGCACAGTTGGCCCGGCTTGATCCAAGTCAGCACCTGTTACGCAACGCACGGAGGAAAGCAGACAGAACGCGGCCACGGCGAACAACGAAGGAGATTTTTGCATACCTGTTTGCCTCCGCAAAGTTAGCTCCTGAAATCTGATTGTCAAAGCGCCTCCGGGGGTGACCCTGAACAGACGAGAGTAGCAGAGCCTCTCTCTCTGCAGGTGCAATCCCTTAAGGCCGCAGCCGATAGAACTGCTGCCCTTCTTGCGTAACCGTCATCGGGTTCGATGCGTTCACCACATCATGCCACGGGTCCACAGGGCTGTCCGCCGCCTGCAGCGTCCCCAGCTCGGTCCACGAAATCTTCACCCCCGGCCCTGAATGTCATATGTTGAGGTGTGACCCCATTTTTTTAATCGTGGAGTCAACTGTTACGTGGAGTCGTATTGCACAAGGGCAAATGGGTTTAGGAAGTGGCTTTTTGAGCTTTTTGAGACGGAGTTTGCGACTGAGTTCTCACAGTTACAGCAGCTCCAACATCGTCTCAAGGTGCTCTATCGGGAGGAAGGCTTGCTGTTGATGAGGACATTCCGAAATGACATTGGCGCGGTTGATTCCCCTTATCTTCTCAAACAACCGAAGCGCCGAGTTGTGGCGCTTCATTGTGGAGGTACGGGATGAAATTCAGATCAGTAAAATGGCCACGCCGACCACCGTACTTGCGGAGGACATCCAGTAGTGTGCCGGTTCGGATTGGCGTCTGGGTGACTTTTTCCTGTAAAACATCGGCATAGCATTGGCAGTAAGTCAGCATCGGCATTTCGAGGCCGTCCTGGAATTTTTCCGCAGCGAATTTCCAGCGATGCTCCTGCTCAGCAAGGTCTTCAAAAAACTTCAAAACTTGCATCGCTTCATCTGGCGGGGCGGGGTTCGCCGTCTCAGGCAAGTCTGTCTTCGATGAAAAGCAGGTGGAAAACCGGATAATCCCGTGGCGATTCTCAGCCTGAGCGGCTGCCACGCTGCGAATCGGCTTTAGAAATGGCTCGACTTCCCACATTCCCCAAAGGGGCGCCGCCTGTGCGACGAAACACACATTTGCCAGGCGCTTCGATGACATAAACTACGAACCGACGCCGGTTTACTTTAAAAATGAACGCTGCAACTAGACCACGGCTCCAAATCGCTCGCATGCTGGGAATCCTGTGTGCAGTCATGGTTCTGAGCAGGCAGGGCCTGCAGTCAGAGCCCATTACGATACTCCACACATTCGGACTCTCGCCGATTGACGGGTTTGACCCCTCCCATAACGGGTTGGTCCTGTCCGGCAATACATTATTTGGCGCGACCCGCGACGGCGCCTCAACCACCAACATTTACAGCGGCTGCGTTTTTGCCGTGAATACCGATGGCACCGGTTACAGTGTGCTGCACACGTTTGACAGTTCGAGCGAAGGCTCTGCGCCTGCTGCCCGGATGGTTTTAGCCGGCGACACGCTCTACGGCACGGCCCAGGTTGGAGGGCCTTACGGTTATGGGACAATATTCTCAATGAAAACCAATGGGACAGAGTTTACAGTCATGCACGCATTCGGAGGCTGGGATGGAACGGCACCCAATTCATTGCAATTATCTGGGACGACTTTGTATGGAACCACCGCTCAAGGCGGCGCTAACACCTACGGCACAGTTTTTTCCATTGGCATTGACGGCTCCGGGTTCAGCGTTCTTTACCAATTCAGCGCCGCGACGGGCAGTTCCATCAAAACCAACGCCGATGGAATCAATCCGGTCGCGCTGGTCGTGACCGGCGATACCCTCTACGGCATGTCATCGCTGGGCGGCGCCAATGGCGGGGGAACGATCTTCTCGCTCAACACGGGCGGCGGCAGCTTCAGTGTGCTGCACGATTTCGGCCCGACAGGGACAACAACTGATGGGAATGAACCGCTCGGTGAGTTGACTGCCACTGGCGGCCAAATTTACGGCACGACCATCCACGGCGGCTCCAACCGTCGCGGTATTGTGTTCTCGATTTCAACCAACGGCTCCGCTTTTGCGCTGGTCCACTCGTTCAACCATACTGACGGAGATGAGCCTTATGGTGGCGTTGTTCTATCCGGCAACACCTTATATGGAACGACGATTGAAGGAGGCTCCGGAAACCACGGCATCATCTTTGCAGTGAATACCGATGGGGGCAGCTATAACGTGCTGTATAATTTCAGCCCTTACGCGGCTAACAATAATACCAACACCGATGGAGCGATGCCGGAAGCCGGCCTGGTATTGTCCGGCCATACGCTCTACGGGGCAACCGCCGCGGGTGGGGCCGGCGCTGCCGGAACGGCATTCAATCTGGAGATCCTTCCCAGCATCACAAGTGTCGTGGTAAATGGGGGCAATCTGGTGCTGGATGTGGCGAATGCCGTTGCCGGTTCACGATACGTGGTGTTGAAGAGCAACGATCCTGCCAAGCCATTCAACCAGTGGACGCCGATCGTGACGAATGCGCCAAGCAGCACCGGCAATATCGTTATCACTGCCACCGAGGCAGTGGACCCGCAAGAGCCGCAAGCTTTCTACACGCTAAAAGTTCAATGAGGGTTGTTGGCCGCGGCGCCTGGACGAGTTTATCCGGTAGTGCTCCTCAAAGGCGGTCTTGATGAGCCACATGATCTCGGTTCCACCGGACCAATGCCACGTCGCCTGCATCTTCGAAAAGGACTTTCCGCCCAAGCAATTCGACATGGCCATCGCAGAGCAGCACGTTGGCTTTGGGTTGATGGCGTAGAGACCCGCCCCGAAAATTATAGGGAAGGTTGCCTGTTAGCCGGCCGCTCCCGCTGGCAGAAGCTGAGGGGCCTTCTCGGCCGCTCGTTTTTTAAGGCAGCATCAACCGATAAAAAATCTGGTCGTTAGTTGGGAACACGGAGTAGGAGTACGGCGGGCTGTTGGAAACTGTCGTCCACGGTCCCGCCAGGTTGGTTGACTGCAGCAGCGTTCCGCCGGGGGCCCAGCTTAAAAGCGGCGCAGGAGCGCCCCATTGAAGGTAAAGATAATTGGTCAATCCCAACACGGTCAG
>CAZUVM010000024.1:0-67406 GCA_964623885.1 uncultured Verrucomicrobiota bacterium | reverse complement strand
TGGAACTGACCAAAGGTGAAGAATGGGAGTGGTCGGTGGAGGACAAAAACACTCTCGTGCTGACCCGAAAAACCAAGAAACCACGCCGTAAATTACGTGCCTCTTAGGTTGACGCGTATGCGCTGAAGCGGGGTGTTAATGACACCGAGATTGAGTTGGGCAACACGCCCGTAAGGAGTCCCTGTTCCTTGTCGCTAAGTCAAGGACTCCTTACGTCGTCCTCTACAATTTTGGCGATTTGGAGACGGCCTTTAGCTACTTCACTTCCCAGGCATCGCGCAGGCCATCGCCGACGAAGCTCAAGGCGAGCAGAGTGGTAACCAAAAAGCCACCGGGGAACACAATCAGCCACCAATAAATCCGGATGGGATTGATTTGGTCGGCGCCCTCGGCGATGAGCGACCCCCAACTAGCCATCGGAGGCTGAATGCCCAAACCCAGATAGCTCAGAAATGATTCGTATAGAATGATGGCGGGAACCGTAAGCGCCAGGTAAACGATCACCACGCCGAGGGTGTTCGGAATAATATGCCGGAAGAGGATCCGGATGTGACCTGCGCCGAGAGCGCGACTGGCCTCGATGAAAGGCCGCTGGCGCAGTGAAAGCACTTGTCCGCGCACGATGCGCGCCATGGTCAGCCACGACACAGCGCCGAGCCCAACAAACAGAAAAAGCAGGCGCGCCTCCGTGCCTGATGCAACACCACCTCCCGCCCAACGTTTAAAGGCCCCTTCGAAGGTAGTAACTAAAACAATGACAAATACGATCGAAGGCAGCGAGTAAAGTATATCGACCGCGCGCATCATCAGACTGTCGAGGCGCCCGCCCGCATACCCGGCCACGGCCCCCCACAGTACTCCGATGATCAGGCTCACTCCGGCCCCGACCAGGCCGACCAGCAGCGAGATCCGCGCTCCGTAAAGTACCCGCGAGAATAAATCCCGGCCATGGACGTCGGTACCAAACCAATGCCGGGAACTGGGCGACTGGAATTGCTCGTCGGAAACCTGGTCGGGCTCGCAACGTTGGGCAAAAGCGGCCCCGGCGACCCCGCAGCGGCGGGCAATATTCAGCGTCAGCGGCCAAAGCAGCACCAACAGCAACAAGCCCGCCAATAACCAGGCACCCACGATGGCCGCATGATTGCGCCGAAATCGCGCCTGAGGGGAGTCGCTTGCAAAACGCTGATCGCCGGCAATTACCGCACTCCGAGCGCCTTCAACGCTCAACCGTTTAGCCTCGGTTTTCGTCGGCTCACTCATATTTTACGCGGGGATCGAGCCAAACATAGGCGAGGTCGACGAGCAGGTTGAGCACCACCAGCAGCGCGGCATAGAGCAAGGCCAGGCCGACGGTCATTGTGTAATCGGAATTCAGGGAACTGTTGACCATTTGCAGGCCAAGCCCCGGTATTTGAAAAATGCCTTCGATGACGAACGAGCCGGTAAGCAAGTCTGCCAGGAGCGGGCCGGAATAGGAAACGACCGGCAATACCGCCAGGCGGAAGGCATGACGCAACAGCACGGTGTTTTCGCTGAGTCCTTTGGCCCGCGCCGTGGTGATGAATTGCAGGCGCATGGTGTTGAGCATGCCTTCCCGCAACAGTCGCGCGACTCTCCCAGAAAAATAAATTCCCAAAGCAACGGTCGGCAAAATAACGTGCCCTGGTGAACCCCATAATCCCACCGGGAACAGACGCCACTTGAGCGCAAAAAGCATAATGAGCAAAGGGGCGACGACCAGGCCGGGAACGCAGACGGCCAGGATGGCGAGAAAGCCCCCCGCGTAATCCGGCCACTGTCCGCGTTTTGCAGCGGAAAGAAATCCCATGGGCAAACCAACACCCATCGCAAAGGCAAACGCGAGCAGGCCGAGCGAAAGAGAGACCGGCAAACCCTGGGCGATAACGTCGCTAACCGCGTGATTGCGATAACGGAGCGAAACATCGAAGCTGGCCGGCGCGTGATGCCACCGGCCCGCGGAATCTTTCTCCCACACCAATCCCAAATATCTCAAGTACTGTTTCCAGAGTGGTTCATCGAGGTGATATTTGGCCGCGATCGCGCGCTCAATCTCCGGCGAGGCGGGTTTGCGCTCACGATCGAAAGGCCCACCCGGCGCGGCGTGGACCAGCAGAAAGGCCAGCAAGCTGATTACCAGCAGCAACGGAAACAGCAACAATAGGCGCTTGATGAAATACATGGCGCACTAATTCAACGCCGGTCGAAATACCAGGCTAGCGCTCAACCGAACCTTGGGTTTTGGGGTTTGGATTCGATAGATATCTTGCAGCGGGTGTTCGTCGAGCAAGTTCGGCCAGATGCCTGCGACCTTTTTACCGTCAAAGAGGATGAACCCGGCATAGAAATACAAAGGCACGATGGGTGCGTCCTCAGCAACCAAAAGCGATTCAGCCTCGCGGAACAAGGCGGCGCGCTGCCGCCGATCGGTTTGCTTATTTGCCTCGCGTACGAGGCCGTCGTAGCGGGCGTTCTTCCAGCCGGTGCGGTTGTTGCCGCTTTGGCTCATATAGAGGTCGAGGAACGTGTTGGCGTCGTTGTAGTCGCCAACCCAACTCGAAGCTGAGATGTCGTAATCCAGCCGGGATTGCGCATTGTAAAAGATTTTGCGTTCGATTTGGCGCAGATCGATTTCAACTCCCAATTCGGTCCGCCACATTTGCTGCAGTTCCACAGCGATTTTGCCCTGCATTTTGGCCGCGCCGCCCGCAGCGGAAAAAAACGTGTATTGCAATCGCGGAAAACCGTTGCCGCCCGGGAATCCAGCTTCTGCCAGGAACTTCCGGGCCTGGGCGGGATCAAACTTCAAGCCCGCCGGCGAGCTGTAATCCGCAACGCCGTCGGGAACGAAATGGTCGGCGGCCTTTTCGCCGCCAAAGGTGAGCTTCCGGATAATGCGTGCTTTATCGGTCGCGAGCGCAAAAGCGCGGCGCACGCGAGGGTCATCCAGCGGCTTGCGCGTGACGTTGAATCGGTAGAAGTAAGTGCCCAGAAAATCGAATTTATGAAAATCGGGGCGCTTCATCAGCACGTCCATCAGTTCAATCGGTGCCAGGTCTTTGTCCCACACCACATCGGCAACACCCGTTTCATAAAGATTTAACGCGGTATTAGGAGAGCCCGTCGGCAATAGGTCTATGACCTCGCTACGTGTGTGAGCAGCGTCCCAGTACCTGGGATTTTTTCGCAGACGCACCCGGTCGTTCAGGTGCCAGGCCTCGAGTTCATAGGGACCACTCGCCGGCAATGGCCGGGTGGTCAGCCAACGATCGCCGAATTTCTCGATTGAGCTCCGGGGCACCACGGCGAGCGTCGGAAAACAGCAGAGGTCGAGGAAAAAGGCGAGCGGATCATTCAACTCGATTTGCAGGGTCAACGGATCGAGAGCATGAATGCCTAACTGCGAAGGATCCTGAAGTTTGCCGTTATAAAACGCCTCTGCATTCTTGATATAGAACAATTGGCCAGCGTAATCGGCCGCGGTGGCTGGATCCAGGGCGCGGCGCCAGGAATACATCACATCCGCCGTGGTGATCGACTCGCCGGTCGACCAAGTCAGGTTGGTACGCAAGTGAAACGTGTATACGCGTCCATCCGCTGAGACTTCCCAGCTTTCGGCCAATGCGGGAACCGGCCGCGCGGTCCGGCCATCAAGGCGCATTAAGCCCTCAAAAAGCGCCTTGGTAATTCGCATGTCGGGAACCGCGGTCACAATTGCCGGATCCAAAGATTCCGGCTCGCTGCCGTTGGCAATAACCAGGTCAGCCGCCGGTTGCGCACGGCAGCCGGAAAGGAGGAAACAGCCGGCGATGATGAAAAATATCGCACCTGCTGATATACCGCAGGAATTGACTCCGTGAATGCGAAATGCAGAGCGCAACCGCACTCTAAATTGCTCCCGGTTCGCTGAGCCGCTCGGTGTCCGACGGTTGCCCTTATTCCAAAAAGCAACCGGACGGCCGTTCATAGTCCGCTATTTCGGCGGTGTGGGGGCGGGTGAATTCGTGTTGGCCGGAATGAGAGGCACGGCTGGACTCTCGGCCGCTGGAGCCGTGCTCATAAGCTGGTTCGTGCCGGGAACGGTTGAGGGCTGGCCCGCCGGAGCCGCCGGAGTGCCGGCGGGAGGGGTGCCTGCCGGGGTGGAAGCAGTGGGAGGCAAAGCCGCGGGCGCGCCTGCCGGCTGATTCAACTTTTGCTGAAAATTGCTGGCCGAGCCCGAATGTCGCGTCTGGATTACCGAGAGGACAATCGCCAGACCGAAGAAAAAGCCGGCGACATATTTGGTGATTTTTGTAAGGACATTACCGGAGCCCGCGCCGAACAAAGCGTCGCTGGCCGCGCCGCCAAAAGCCAGGCCCGCGCCCGCCTCCTTTTTCGGAAGTTGGATTAATACCAGGAAGACCAGGACCACACAGTCCAGCACCAGCAACAAAGTCAGTATAGCAATCAAAAAACCCATAAAATCAAATCGAGCCTTTAATTATGTCAGAAAAGCTGCGGACTTCAAGCGAAGCTCCACCGACCAGCGCGCCGTCCACATCGGGTTGGCTCATCAGTTCGCGGGCGTTGGCCGGCTTTACGCTACCACCATATTGAATGCGAACCCGGCGGGCAACCGTTTCATCGAACATTTTGACCAATAATCCGCGAATAAACGCATGCGCCTGCTGTGCCTGAGCGGTGGTGGCCGTCTTGCCGGTCCCGATAGCCCAGACCGGCTCATAGGCCAGAATTGTCTCCGACATTTGTTCCTTGCTCAACCCGGCCAGGCTTCCGCGAACCTGGGTTTCGAGCACTTTCTCGGTCTGTCCGCCCTCGCGCTCAGCCAACGTTTCGCCGACGCAAACAACGGGTTTCAAAGCCGCCGTATGCACGGCCAAGGCCTTTTTAGAGATGAGCGCATCAGATTCCTTTTGGTACTGCCGGCGTTCCGAGTGGCCCAGGATAACATAGCGAACGGAAAATTCCTTGAGCATCACTGCGGCAACTTCACCCGTGTAAGCGCCGACATTATGCTCGCTCATGTTTTGGGCTCCCAGACGGAGATTGGAATCCAGGATGGCCCTCGACACTTCAGACAGCGCGGTGAAAGGGGGGCACACGACAATGTCGACCTCCTTGACATTGCCCAATTCGATTTTTAAACCGCGCACCAGGTCCAGGGCCTCGGCCACGGTTTTATTCATTTTCCAGTTTCCAGCAATGATGAGTTTACGTTCTTTGTTCATGGATGAAGTCGGTAGTAAGTGGTTCGCAAAAGTAGAATTGGGCGGGAGTCGCGTTGGACCCAGGTTGCCTTTGTAACTGGATCGTTATTTTTTGTCCGAAAGCGCCGCTACGCCGGGCAGGACGCGGCCTTCGAGGAATTCCAGGCTCGCGCCGCCACCGGTGCTCATGAAAGTGACTTTGTCCCCGAGTTTGGCTTTGTTCAGAGCCTTCACGCTGTCGCCGCCGCCGATGATGCTTTTGGCGCCGTTCTTTTGGGTGGCATCGGCAACGGCACGCGCCACGGCGTTGGTGCCTTCGGCAAACCGCTTGTCTTCGAACAAACCCATCGGGCCGTTCCACAGAATCGTCTTGGCTTGCGCGATCTCGGCTGAATAGGCGGCGACAGTTTTCGGGCCGACGTCGAGCCCCGCGGCATCGTCGGGACAATTCAAATCCGAACTCGTGCGCACGTTCTGGTAATCGATTATCGGCTTGCCCTTTTTATCGAGCTTCTCAGTTTTGACCGGGGTGGCGACGACATCATCGACCGGCAAGAGGAATTTGATGCCGCGCTGCTGCGCTTTGGCGAGGGCCGCTTTGGCCACGTCTGCTTTGTCCGGTTCCACCAGCGACTTGCCGGTTTTATGACCCTGCGCCAGGCGGAACGTATAAGCCATCGCGCCGCCAATGAGCAGCGCGTCGGCTTTGTCCAGCAGGCGATCGATCACCTGGATCTTGTCTGAGACCTTGGCCCCGCCGAGCAGGACAACAAACGGGCGCGCTGGTTTCTCGAGTTCGTCGCCCAGGAATTTCAGTTCGCGTTCCATCAAAAGCCCCGCGGCGCAGGGACCGCCGCGCTTCGCGATTACGCGCGCAACGCCTTCGGTCGAAGCATGGGCCCGGTGAGCGGCGCCGAAAGCATCGTTCACATAAATCTCCGCCGCTTTAGCCAGTTTCTCCGCAAATGCAGGGTCGTTCGCTTCTTCTTCATTGTAGTAGCGCGTGTTTTCCAGCAGCAAAACATCGCCGGGTTGGAGCGCTCCGGCTGTTTTCTCCACCTTTTCGCCGATGCAATCGTCAACAAACGCCACGGGTCGCCCAAGCAGATCCGCGAGTTTTTTTGCCACCGGACGCAGAGACATCGACGGCTCGCGTTTGCCTTTGGGGCGGCCGAGGTGAGCGGCCAAAATCAGCTTACCGCCTTGCTCGATCAGCAGCTTCAGCGTCGGTATCGTTTCAACAATCCGAGTGGCGTCGGTGATCACCATTTCGCCGTCTTTTTCCTCGAGTGGGACATTGTAATCGACGCGAACGAACACGCGTTTGCCGCGAACATTGATATCCCGGACTGTTAGTTTTGCCATAAAATCAGGTTTCCTGAATTAGGAACGGCGAGCATAGCCCGCGACCTTTGATAGTCAAGAAAGCATTGGGTTTATTGCGCCGTGAGTCTAAGCACAAGACCCTATCGCTGAGCACGTACTCCGCCGATTATGTTGAGGAGTCCAAGGTGGAGATAAAGCTATGAAAAAACAGATTCTGAACGTAATCGTGACCGCTTCGCTGGCGTTGCTGCCGCTGGCCCTGACCTCCGGCTGCTCGGTGACCTCGGGTCGCGAAAGCGCCCGTTCCTACGTCGATGACAAGTCGATCGTGGCCCGCATCAAAACCAAAATGTACAGCGATTCCGAAGTCAAAGGCACTGAGGTGAAGGTCCAATCGCTCAACGGTGTGGTCCAATTGAGCGGTTTTGTTGACTCGCCGGCAGCGAAGGACCGCGCCGGCCAGATTGCCGCAAGCACGCCAGGTGTGGTGCGGGTTTACAACAATCTCTTGCTGCCTACCGGAAGGTAAGCCGCAGGTAGTTGAATTGACCGCCACTTAACACGAAGGAACGCAAATCGGAAGCGCCCATTGGTAGGGACGCCGGAATTGGAACCCGACTTGTCGGGACGGCGTCCCTACTCTATTAAGAGGATCTCATCACCACTTGCCCTCGCTCAGCCGGGCAATGGTATTCTTGGCCAGGTCGCCTGCGAGCAATGGCAGCGCCTGGCGTTCGGCGCTGGTCATATCCGAGCCTACGCGAACAAGCGTGAAGCCGCTAATGGCCTGATCCAGCAACACTTTGCCGGTGCTGCGCTCAGTGACTTTGACTTGGGCGGTGAGAATAAGCCGGAAATCCTGGACTTGCAGAACATCCGTTGAAGAGAAGGTAACTTCGGTCCTTTCAAATCGGATCAGCGAGCCGGAGAGGACCAGATCCGGGTCTCCATGTGTGCTCAGTTGGAAGGTGCCATCGCGCTGAATTTCCTTGCGCATTTGCTGGGTGACGGGGTCGGTCAACCGGGGTTCCAGGGTCAGGTTTGCAAACGGGCGGATGCTTACGGATTTTTCTCCTGCGGCCAGGCCATTGGTAGGCCCGAGCGTGTACCCGGCGCACCCTCCGAGCACCAATGCCAGGACCGCACCTCCGCTCGCAGCCAACCAGTGCAACCCGAAGCTGCGAGCGTAAGAAGACATGCCAGGGACGGCAGGCATCTACTTCTTCGCGGTTGGCAAACCTGGAATCGGGGTGAACAGCGGCGCCTTGACGGGGACCGTGTTGGTCGGCGCTATCGCGCCGGGCGTCCTTCTCTTCAGCTCATCGATGCGTTTTGCGGAGGCCGCTGCGAACGGCGCATTGGTTTCTCCCAATGACAGATTCACCACGTCGTTGTAGTAGATCTTTGCGGCCTCCCAACGGCGGTACTTTTCGTAAAACTTCGCAATCATGTAGCTGCCGCGGGCCTGTTCTTCTTTGAGCTTGCCCATCACCTTCTGCGCTTCCGGAACGCGAGGATCGGCCGGGTATAAGGTAATAAAATCGGTGAAGGTGGAGATCGCCTGCCCGGCGGTGCTTTGATCGTATTCGGCGGTTTGAGCCTGCTTCTGATAGGTCATGCCCTGGCGAAACAGCGCCTCGGAAGCCACTTTGGGCCGATCGTGATAACGATCTGCCGCCGTCTCATACGCTTTGGCCGCCAGCGGATAGTTCTTTTGTTTCTCGCGCGCATTGCCGACTTTCAACTGCGCCTCTGGAGCGATCTCACTATAGGGGCCATTCTTGACGATTTTTTCATACATTTCCGAGGTTTTTTCCATGGAAGGGAAAAGGGGAATATAACCCCAGAGACGAAACCATTTTCCGGCCAGGAATTTGCCCGCGATCGCGTATTGCCTTTCCAAAATCTCGTGGTAATTCCCTATCTTCGGTTGCTTCTCCAGCACGGTTTGATATTCCGCAAACGCCTTCTGGTCTTCGCCTTTGGCTTCGTAACAGCGTCCCACCAAATACTGGGCCTGGGGCGCATAGTCGGACAGAGGCCAGACCTTGACCACCCGCCGCGCCGCTCTGAGCGCTAGACCGTAATCCTTGTTGTCAAATGCCGTCTGGGCGACTTCAAGTTGGTCCTTGGCTCGAGCGCGCGTCCATTTGCCGCCGCCACCCACGGGCTCGTAGCTCCAGCCCTCACCCGGCCGGTAAATAAGCGGCGCCGGTGAACGAAACGGAAATGCCACGACCACAATGAGGATCAGCAGCACTGGCACGGACCGATATCTCATGCTGGCAGAGTAGCGATGCGTCTTGCCCAAGTCAATTACACCACCAGCGCATTACTGGGAATTGTTAAGGACAGCGTCCCCAATATTATCAGCGAGTGTGCGTTCGCAATAAGAACAAGGTGCTACCCATGACTTTCAGTTTTCAACTGTCGCACCGTTCGCTAAGGTGTGGGTTATGTTGGCTTCGCTGCTGACCAACCTTGCCAATTACCAGTATTGGCTGGCGAACCCGCTGTTCGCGATCATTTCGCTGTTCTCGCTCTGGATGTTCATCGATGCGATTCGGCGTCGGGAATGGATTTGGGCGTTTTTCATTTTTGTGGGCATTGGTATTTCCGCCCTGTTTTATTACCTGCTGGTTTATCGGGCGACGCCTTCCGTCATGCGCGGGTTTGAACTGCCCGGCTCTTTTGACCGGCGGCGCATCAAGGAGCTCGAGGCTCAGATCCACCATCTGGACAAGGCGCATCATTATTCGCAATTGGGCGACATTTATTTCCAGCAAGGCAAGCTCGACAAAGCCGAATCCTGCTACCGGGCCGCCCTCGAGCGCGAGCCGCAGGACCTGGACACGCGCGCGCACCTCGGCCAATGCCTTTTGCGCAAGCGCCAGCCGGCCGAAGCCCGCCCGTTGCTCGAAGGAGTCGTCGCCGAGAATCCGAAACACGAGTACGGCTACTCGCTTATGGCGCTCGCCGAAACCCTGACGGCGGTGGGTGAAAGCGACAAGGCCTTGGACATTTGGAAGCAGGTCACCGAGAGCCACTCGTACCCGCGCGCCAAGGTCCAGTTAGCAGAGCTTTATATCGCGAGGAAGCAGCCCGACCTTGCGCGAGCGGAGTTGAATGAAGTTCTGGGTGATGACGCCCATGCGCCCGCGTTTCAGCGCAAACGCGATCGCATTTGGGTTCGCCGGGCCCGGGGCTTGCTGCGGCAGGCAGGTTAAAAAAAGGTCACCAGCCAGGGACTGGCCGTGTGCTATCAAGAAGCCGCACTTGGTCGTGGCTGGACCGCGAATTGGTCGCGATCCGCGCAGTGTTGCCCCTTAGGTAGACAACACGCAACCAGACACTGGACTGGCGACGGATGCAAGTTTGCTCACAGTTTGAATTGACAAACAAGGTAGGTGCAAACCCCATGAGGTGACGCCCTCCGGCGTATCGATCTCACTGGCTGGGAGGCACGTTAACCGGAGGAGTCGGGACCTGCCCAGGTTCTCGCTGCTGTTGCGGCGGGGCAACGATGACCGGAACCGGATAACGCAGTTTCATCACGTCGTCGACGAGGACCTCAACGTAATAGGTCCCCGCCGCCTTGAATTCGATCTGTGCGAAAACAGTGACGTTAGTGGCATGCAACGCCGCATCCTGCAGCGCAAATTTCACTTCGCCCTTGCGTAAAAGGGTGGTTTGGTCCGGCGCCATCAACCGCGAGGTCTCCGTAAATTGGCCCAGCCCGGCCGTCCAGCGGTTGAACAGGCTCAATTTCAACGCTACCACCGGCAGTTGCGGCACGCGGATAAAATTGATCACACCGACCAAAATGAAATTGCCTGTGACTTCCTGCCGAATCTCTTCACAGAGAAGCGAGCACTGCAGGTCGGGCAGTATGCGAGTTGGTTGCATGTGTTAAATCATCGACCAGACACTAGGATGCTGCAAGTTCCGCGGCGCGGACGGTGTTCTGCATCAGCATGGCGATCGTCATCGGCCCGACTCCGCCGGGATTGGGAGTTATCTTGCCCGCGATCGGCTGGACTCGCGCGAAATCGACATCGCCAACCAGGCGTGAGCCGCCTTTGGCTGTCGGATCGCTGACGCGATTAACACCGACATCGACGACCACCGCTCCGGGCCGGACCATCTCTTCCTTTACGAACTCCGTCACGCCCATCGCCGCGATGATGATGTCCGCCTGTCGGCAGTGCGCGGTAACGTCGCGGGTTCCCGAATGACAAAGGGTCACGGTCGCGTTTGCGTTCTTTGCCTTCTGGCACAATAGCGCCGCCATTGGTTTGCCGACGATATTGCCACGCCCCAGAATAACCACTTCCGCTCCGGACAGATTGACGCCCGACCGGATCAGCAATTCTTGAATGCCCGCGGGCGTGCAGGGACGAAAGCCGGTCGGGTCGCCCAGCATCAACTTACCAACGTTCATCGGATGAAAGCCATCGACATCTTTTTCCGGCCTGACCGTGCAATATACAACTGACGAGTCTATCTGCTTAGGCAAAGGCGCCTGAACAAGGATCCCATGGAGGCGTGAGTTTGAGTTTAGGCGCGCCAGCAATTCCAACAGCTCGGATTGTGATGCGGCTTCTGACAGAACGTGGGTTTCCGAATAAATCGCGAGGTCAGCGCAGGCTTTTTCTTTTCGGCCGACATAGACCTTCGAGGCAGGATCCTCGCCGACGCGAACGAAAGCCAGGCCCGGTTGCACACCGCGAGTTTTAAGCGCGGCGATACGTTGGCCCAGTTCGTCCTGGAGTTGC
Source organism: uncultured Verrucomicrobiota bacterium (assembly GCA_964623885.1). Classification (GTDB taxonomy): domain Bacteria; phylum Verrucomicrobiota; class Verrucomicrobiia; order Limisphaerales; family UBA8199; genus CAZUVM01. The sequence continues at coordinate 56,077 of CAZUVM010000024.1, read as the reverse complement.
CGCGCTAGGGCGCGGCCATCGATGAGATTGTTCGCCGACATTTCCGCTGTATATATAGCTTTAGCAAAGGTGCAACCGCACATTGCGGCAGTGTTTCACACCTCTGAACTATCGCTGTAGCGCAGGCCTCCGAGCCTGCTGTATCGCAGGCTTCCAAGCCTGCGAACGCAGCAACCAGGCGTTGTGAGTCAACCAGGCCTACGGCGACTCGTCCATCACCTGGATCTTCTGAATGGTGATTACCGGAACGTTGCCCCAACGCTCTTCCAGCGCTTCCTCGCCCGTGACGACGATTCGAAGACCTTTGTAACGGCGCAGGTCCAGGTTGGGCGAACTGGTGTATAGGTAATCGATGGTCCGGCCGTTATCCGGGCTATAAAGCTGGAATTTTGTGGGCGCCTGGATGCTGAACGTGGCGCGGACCATGCCTTCACGTTGGACGATGCGCTTGGGCGGCGGCTCTTCCGTAGCAGGCGTCGGCGGCTCAGTTGTTTCGGCCGTGGCATTCGTCACCGATGGGATCTCGGTCGCCGCGTTTGTCACGGCGGGTGTTTCCGTTGGCGGTGTAGTTGTGGTTGGAGCCGGAGTAGGCGTTTCCGTCGGGGCAGGTGCAATCGTGGGAGCCGCGGCGACCGTGGTCGGAGTCGGCGTCGGTTCCGTTGGCGCCGGAGTTGGAGTCGTGCCAGGCGCTTCCTGTTTCAGGTATTGAGAAGCAACAAAGGCGAAAGCATTGGTAGGCGCTTCGATCTCGGTCCAATCTCCTTTGGTGCCGATTGGCTTAACCGGGGCGCCATGATCAAGCCGTACGAGGATGGTGTAATTCTCACCCGGACCGCTGCGCACATTCAGGCGTTTGGGCCTGACGGTTTGATTGCTCGGATCGATAAAAGAAGTGCTGACATAGGCATGAGTGTTGGTTGGCAATAGAATCTTGGCCCAAGCCGACGGTTCATTGGCGCCGGAATTGTTATGCACCACTTCTTCGGCCACGGTCACCTGGTCGCCCTTGTTGAGCCGGCCGATAACTTCGCTTTTAAGTTTGCCCTGCGCGCGCACGTTCACGTGGTTGGCCACAACGGTTGCGGGACCGGACACGAGCGGCACGGTCCGCAGTTCCTCGGCGGCAGCGGGTTTCGGCTGTGGCTTCTTTTTGGGCGCGGCTTTTTTCTTATGCGTCGGCGCGTTGGTCGTGGCGGGCGAAGTATTCGTTGCCATGGCCGCCGGGGCGGGCGTTTCAATGGCGGGTGCCGCGGGCGGGTTGGTGGCTGTTTGCGCCATCACGCTCGTGGCAACCAGCATCCCGAAAAGTGACCAACAGTTCTTTTTCATAACTTCGACAGTAGAGATTTTATCTCGGCTTCTGTCAACGCTCGCCATTTGCCGGGCTTCAACTCGCCGAGTTTGATTTTTCCAATTTGAATTCGTTGCAGTCGTTTGACCGTGCGCGCCTGCGATTCGAACAGCCGCCGCACTTCGCGGTACTTGCCTTCAGCCAGTTCCAATTCCACCACACTTTGGGCGCCCCCGCCCGATACCAGGCGCGCTTTCTCGGCCTTAAACCGCTCGCCCTCGTACGAAATGCCGCGGGTGAACAGGCGCAACATGGCGTCTTCGACGGGACCCTCCACGGTAGCGAGGTATTTTTTGCGCACACCGAAGCGCGGGTGCGTCAAGCGCAAGCTGAATTCACCGTCATTGGTGAGAAAAAGCAAGCCTTCACTGTTAAAATCGAGACGCCCGACCGAGTGCAGGTGGCTCCATTCATTGGGTAACAATTCGTAAATGGTCGGCCGGCCCAGCTCATCCTTGCGCGAACACACCAGACCGCGCGGCTTGTTCAATGCCAGGTAAAGCTTGCGTTTAGCCCGCACGGGTTGGCCGTCCACGGTCACGTGATCGTGTCCCGGGTCAACCTTGGTTCCCAGTTCTGAGCGGACTTCGCCATTGACCGCCACCCGGCCGGCGGTGATCAGGGCCTCACTGGCCCGTCGCGACGCCACGCCGGCTTCAGCCAGGTATTTTTGCAGGCGCACCATAACAGTGCGGAATGTGGGGACTGGAGTGAAGAATGGAAGGTTGGTAGGGGATGCCACGCAGCCGCAAGGCTTGCGCATCCGAAAAAAGAAACCCGTCGCGACCCTGTGTCGCCCCGTGAGAGTCGGCGGGCTAGGCTTCGCCCTTGGTTTTGCGCAGACCGGTGATGCGATCCCCGTCCTTGTATTGGCCTCGCTTCTTCAAAAGCTCGATCCGCTCAAATCGTTTGAGCACATTCCGTTTTCCGCCAAGTGTTGCGGCGGCGCGCAAGCTGCGATGCTGTGACATAACAAAAAATCCGTTTGTTTGGTTGCCGGTGCGTTCCGCTCCCATTTGAAGCGGAGGTTGTATGTATCATGCTCCGGGGCTGATGCCAATGCCAAAAGTGCCCTGTAAAGCTGCAAACGGCTGTAAATGGCAGGGACGCAAATGGTAGGGACGCCGTCCCGGCGTCCCAAATCTCAGCCCGGAGGCCAACCGAGCTGCCGACCGCCAATAATGTGACAATGGAGATGCGGTACCGCCTCACCGGCGTCAGGTCCATTATTGAACACCAGGCGAAAGCCGGATTGCGCCAGACCGAGCTGCCGGGCGACTTCAGCCGCCTTAAGCATGAGATAACCGATGAGCGGCTCATCTTCCGGCTTCGCTTCGGCGATGCGCGGGATCGACTTTTTGGGAATGATTAAAACGTGAGTCGGGCCGGCGGGCTTGATGTCGCGAAAAGCCAGCACGCGGTCGTCCTCATAAACAATCGTAGCCGGTATTTCGCGATCGATGATTTTCTCGAAAAGGGTCTTGCTCATGGGCTCGAAACCTGCGCCAGACGTTCCCAAGCGTCAACCCAAACTGCCAAATTGGTAAGGACGCCGTCCTCGGCGTCCGCAACTTCATCAACAACGATGTCGGCGATATTGCCTCGCAAGGACGCCGCATTGCTGGGCCGTAGCCTGTTTCGGGCGAAGGCCGGTCCTCGGCGTCCGAGATCTCCTTTTACTCCAACGAATACTTCCTTAAGCCCGTGGCCTGGGCCAGGGAACGGCAAATGAACAGCGGGTTATTGCGCAGGTAACGTTTCCACAATCGGCGCGGTTCGCACGCCAGCCGGAACAGCCATTCCAACCCGCTGCGCTGCATCCAGCGCGGGGCCTGGCGCACGCGGCCGGCATGAAAATCAAAGGCCGCACCGACACCGAAGAACAGCGTGGCCTCCAGCTTCTGCCAATGCGCGGCCATGAACCGCTCCTGTTTGGGCGTGCTCAAGCCTACCCAGAACATGTCCGGCCTGGCCCTTGCCACGAGTTGCTCCAGCTCGGCTTCCTCGGCCTCGGTGAGCGGACGGAACGGCGGCGTGTACGTGCCGGCGATCTTCAGTCCGGGAAAGCGTTGGGTCAGCCGGTTCGCCAGCTCTTCCGCCACGCCGGGCGCGCCGCCATAAAAGAAATGGCTGAACCCGCGCGCCGGCGAAATCTCGCACAGCCGCAGCATCAAGTCGGGACCATAAACCCTGCCCATATCCCGGAACCCCTGGAGTCGTCCGGCCCAAACCATCGGCATGCCGTCCGGCGTGTTGAGGAATGCTTCGTTGAGAATCGCGCGAAACGCGCTGTCGGACTGCGCCTCACTGACCCCATGCACACCGCTAACGCAAACGTAGCCTTTTCGCTTTTGCTCAAGAGCCTTCACCACCACGGTAACCGCGGAATCAAGATTCAACGCGCTGATCCCGACTCCCAGCACATTGGCACGCGCGGGCCCGCTCGCGTGCTCGGTCAGGGTAGCGTAAACAGCCGTCGACATATTCAACAGGGGATTGTGGCTAAACCACGGGGCAGAAGCAACCTTGTGCGAGGAGCCGAGCCGAAGGCCGTGATCAGAAGTATTCGAGGTCAGATCTGCTCTGACGCCGAAATCACGCTAGCCCTACCCGTAGTGGACAAACTAAATTCCTGAAAATCTCCCGTGGACCCTTTTGCAGTCTAGCGTGTGATGCGGAACGCGCCGCGCGAATTCTGGTGAGCGTCGCGCAAAGCGGTCGGGGCGCTCCCTGCATTAGCGCAACCTGTTTCGTAAAATTGCCGGGGCGCTTAAAACCCAGTTCGTAGGCCAATTCCTTCACCATCTTCGTCGTGTGGTATAGCCCTTCCAAGGCCTGCATCTGCCTCAAGTCCCGCATCCATTCATAAGGCGTCTTTCCCGTCTTAGCCATGAAGAACCGCTGCAACTGGCTGATCGACACTTGGCAGTTCTTCGCGAGCCGATGCACTTTGTAACTTGCAGCCTTAGCCCGCTGGGCCCAATCTGTGACACCGCATAACCGACTTCTTTTCATAATTACTACTCATGCCACTCCACCGCGGCGACCCTCGTTGCAGTGAAGGGGCCAATCCTCCCTTTCTTCGTGTGACAGTATCAACCAAGCTGGCTATGTCAACCAAGTTCCAGAATGTTCTGTAGTCGTGAAAAGATATGCCACGTCGGCGACCCCGTCCACATACTCCACTCACACGCCCAGGAGACCGGTGATCAAACGCCAAATATCCGCAGGAACTTGCCCTGATGGTGTCCGTGACGCATGCGACCGACGAGTTCAGAGCGCTGATCGCCGAGAATCTGCTCCAGCATCCATGGAATATGAACGGCCAGCCTATAGCAAACAAATTGAGAACCCAGCTTACACGCAGACCGCAGACCGCCGAAGCTCCGACAGGTCAGTTTCTTTGAGAACGCGCGCTGAGTTGGCCCGGCGTTATTCGTAAATAGGCTGATGTGAGCTTGGTAGCCAAGAGCCCCGATCTGGATCGAGTCCGTCTGCACGTCTTATACCCAGGCTTGCCGCGATCGCAGATAACGCCCAACTCTGCATAAACCATGACATCTTGCCCCATAGCACGGCACGCTAGGCGTCAAGTCCGGCCGGTTTTTCGCCCCTTCGCGATCTGCGGAAAGTGTTCGGACGACCAATCAAATCTGCCTGAGCGTTCTTGGCAATAAGAAGTCCAACCACCGTTGGGTGATATGAAGGAAAAACGACTCCAGCATTCGACGAATTCGGGGAAGGATGCAGCTAGGAGGAAATCCCATGTGTCGGCAAGAGCCACCCAGAAAAGCGCTTTGTGGAACCGCACACCCGGCGGATTCATGCCTAGATCGAGGCAGAGGACGTCTCCGCCACCAACAAAACCGTAGAAAGGCATCCACCGCTTCCGCCTTACCGTTTCCTGATTCAAGAGTTCCAAATTGCTGCGAGGTGTCGGATTGCTGATCTCCCTCTGAGCTACTTCCTGGATCGCACTGCTGAAACCATTGTTCCAAATCTTGTGGTCTGCCAAATGCGTGTGCTCCCATCCGACCAATTTGGAATCACTACCGTCAGGGAGGAACGCGAATCCATCTCCAACCTGCAAGTAGAACTGTCGCAGTTCTCGGGGCATCGGAAAATCCATCTCGTTATCCAAAGCATTCAAATCGCTTTCCGAAACCGGCGCACCCATCGCCAGAGTAGGGTTTAGACCTTGCTGACTCAGATATTCACGGGCGCGAATGAAATACTCTAGAAACATACGCGTTCGGCAAAATTCAATCAGGAAACTCGAGCCCAGCGCCAGAAAAATGTCGTCGCAGCCAATCTCGTGTTGCTGGCCAGAGTTTCGGGTCTTTGAATCGGAAGTCTTCGGTGTACAGAACGTGCAGTTCATTAAGCAATGTTTGTTGCTGGGCTGGCGTCAAGGTTTGCTGGTACGGGAACTTGTTGCGCTTAAAACCTGAAACCAGATGTCCGTGCAAGGTCAACGCGTCTTGTACCGCGTCCGCCTGGTGTTTGTTGCTCACGACTAACCGAAAGCTTAGTTTGGACGTTGATTGAGAACTGCGAATCCAGCGGATGGGACTATAGACCAGCAGCTATGCCTGTCTTGCGGCATGTGCTGCAACGGGGTGATCTTCGCGGATGTAAAATTGCAGCCCAGCGACGATGCTGCGCGGTTGGGCGAATTGGGGTTGCCGCTGAGTGCCACGCGGGAGAGGGCGAAGGTGACGATTTCAGGGCAGATTAAGCACTCCTCACGTCGTGCCCTACAGCAGCCTATTCACTCCTTACGTCGTGCCCTACAGGGTTTGAAATTCCCGCAGCCATGCGCTGCGTTGGTCGGTTGTACATGCCGGATCTACGCGGAGCGACCGACCTATTGCCGTCAGTTCGAGTGTCTGCTGCTCCAAAACGTGAAAGCAGGCCGGGTGCAGCGTGAGGCTGCCGGCAAAATCATCCGTGAGGCACGGGCCCGCGCGGACAAGGTCGGTCGGCTTCTTCGTGAGCTTGGAGATAACGAGGAGAGCCTTGCGCTCAGCCTCCGTTTTCAACGCATGAGAACGGCGATGGAGACGGCGGACCTCGCCCAGGACACGGCAGCGAGGTACGGCGAACTGACCTTGGCCTTTCACGATTTGAACTGTCTGCTCAGTGAGGCGTTTTACCCTGGAGCGTGAAGTAAGACTCCTAACCCTCTCCTCCCGAGAAGGAGAGGGAGAACACGCCGTGGCTCCGAGAGCAAGGTCGCTTAACATAAATAATGGCCGAGGACGGACCGAGGACGGCGTCCCTACCAGGCCTGATTCCGGATTGGGGACGCCGCCCCGACCGTCGGGATTCAATCCGGCGTCCTTACCAGGGCGTCACCACCGCGGCGTCATGACCGGAAATCAGTCCACCAACTTATGTTGCAGGGCGTAGCGGGCGATTTCAACATTGGTGCCGAGGCCTAACTTGCGTGAGATTCGCATGCGATAGGTGCCGATGGTTTTCTCGCTGAGCGCGAGTTCCGCGGCAATTTCTTTCAATGGTTTGCCGAGAGCGACTTGGCGCAGCACCTGCAACTCGCGATTGGAAAGGGCTTCGTGCGGCACAGCGGGGGACTCGCCGGCGACAGTTGCCGCCAGCGCTTCGGCCAGGACCGGAGTGATATAGCGTCCGCCCGCGAGGGCTTTGCGAATGGCGCTGATCAATTCGCCGGAGGCGCTTTGTTTGGAGACGTAACCGGAAGCCCCCAGCTTGAAAGCGCGGACCGCATAATCCTTCTCCGGAAAAGCGGTTAACATAACCACCGGCAGCCGGGGCTGAACTTGCTTCAGTTCCTGCAAAACTTCGATGCCGCTGCGGCCGGGCATGTTGATGTCCAGTAGCACAATGTCCCAGGAACGTTTCCGGACGGCATCCAATGCCTGGCGCGCATCGGTGGCTTCGCCGATATCCAGCTCCGGAAAAGCCTCGGCTAGGAGTTGACGCAATCCGCGGCGAACCAGCTCGTGATCGTCGGCCATGAGAATGCTGGTCATAGACTTTGCGAGATCAGGAGCCAGCACTCTTAAGCGGCAGTTGCAGGGTGACGCGCGTGCCGCGCGGCGTCGCGGGCGCAACGGCGACATGGCCGCCGAGAGCGGAAGCGCGTTCGGCCATGCCGAGCAAGCCGAGCGAGTGCGGATCGTTCAAAGCCTCGGGCGGAATGCCTTTGCCGTTATCTTCGAGCTGCAGGATGAGCTGATGGTCGCGCAGCGTGACGCTGGCTTGTACCGCCGTGGCCTGGGCATGACGCGCCACATTCGTGAGCGCTTCCTGAAAAACACGAAAGATAGTGATAGACGCCTGGGGCGGAACAGCGAGAGGCTCCGGCGGCAATTGCAGTTCGCACACGGTGCCGCTGCGTTGCTGGAAACGGCGAGCTTCTTCGAGCAACGCTTCCGGCAAACCCAGGTCGTCCAATATCGCGGGCCGGAGGTCGGTCGCAATCCGTTGCACCGCCTCGATGGCAAGATCAACCATCTCTTCGGCCTCCACTACGCGCTCGAGCAACGGGTTGAGCGAGTCCGCATCTTTCCGCTGGCCGATGGCGCGCTCCAGCGAATCAAGGTTGAGCTTAATTGCCGTCAAGGTTTGCCCGAGGTCGTCATGGATTTCGCGCGCTACGCTGGCCCTTTCCTCTTCCCGCCCGGCCTGCAATCTGGTCGTCAGCGCGCGGAGCTGCTGGCGCGAGTTCTCAAGGGCTTGTTCGGCGAGGCGGCGTTCGGAAATGTCGCTCAACCCGCCTACCACACGCGCCGGTTTGCCGGCGGCGTCGAAGATGATGTAGCCCCGGTCCATTACGGTCGCGTAAGTGCCATCCTGGCGGCGGAAGCGATACTCGCCGCTCCACGTGCGCCCGCCGCTGTCGGCCACCTTTCGGACGGATTGCACGACCCGGTCGCGGTCTTCGGGATGGACACGCTGATGCCACCACTCGAATTTCGACGAAACTTCGTCTGCCGGATACCCGAATGTGGTTTGCATCCCTTCGCTCCACCAAAGCATCCTGGTTTCCAGGTTCAAGTCCCAGATGGCGTCGGTGGTCGCCAGCGCCGCGGCTTCGAAACGTTCATGGTTGAGCCGAGAGACTTCCTCGGCGGCCCGGCGGGTGGCGAAGGTGCGGCGCAAAACCAGGTACAAAACAAGACCAGTAGTGAAGACGAAATTGATGCCGCGCAACGTTTGCAGCGCCGGCGAATTCGCCGGAGGATCGCCCAACGCCCAACTCAGAAACTCGTCGGAGAAGACGCACCACATCCCCGCGAACAGGACATAAACGAGCGTCAGGCCGACTTCCGGCAGCGGCAATTCGCGAACAAAGATCCGCTCGGCCTTGATGATTTCAGGGCCGCGGGCCAGAAGTTTTTTCAGGCTAAGCGGCATGATGATGCAGGCGGGCGGGCCCCGGAAAAACGTAATATAATTAGCCTTATGAAAATCACGGCAATCCTGGCAGCGAGACGCTGCCAGGACTCGCAGGCGGGAACGCCCCGCTGCAGTCAAAAAGTGTTCAATTCTCTGCGCTGCTAGTACGCCTTGTACTTAAACTTCTGCCCGCCCACGCTGGCTTCATACATCAGACCACCCTTGGCCATCGTGAGGATCATGATGCCATTCTCATATTTGGCATTGGCTGCTGCGCCGGCTGTGACCGCCACCGCGCTGGCTTGAGCGCTGAACTCGAAATTGCCCTTCTTGAAGTTATCCATGGAGGTTTGGTCCTGGAAGAGAATCAATTCGGAATAGGCTTGGCCTCCCGCCTGAAACCCAATGGTGACCTGGGTCAGCTTTGCCTCACCCGCAGGCTTATCCTTGCCCTTTTCAAAGAGTTCGCCTTTGCCCTTGGCCGCGCCAATGCCCAGTGCGCCCTTGGCGACCGATGGGAAAATGACGTAGCCGACCGCTTTGTCGAAGACGTTCTTCAAGCTGGCGTCCTGCTTAAGAAACTCCTCCTTCGCTTTGTTAGCTTTGCTCGTCAAACTTTCCGCATAGGCCGCCGTGGCGATCCCGGCAGCCATCGCCGCAATAAATGCAATCTTTAGGTAACGTGTTACTTTCATGGTTTCTATAGATTTGGTTGTTAGATTCATCAGTACCCCTCTTCCCATTGACTTTCCCGGTCGTCCGAGGGTGGGACGGTCAGGAAAAAACAAAGCTTGTAGGCATGAAAATTAAAAGACTTCCCCAAAGTTGTAGGAAACGACGTAAGCGCGTTTTGCCCAAATACAATATCGGTGTCATTAACACTCCGCTTGAGCGGGGTGATTAGCAGCCGAGGTGCAGAGACAACCGTTTCAACGGTTTTTGCCACAGTTAAACCGTTAAAACGGTTTCGTAGTCCTCGCGGCGTGATCCCCACCTCGCTGAAGCGAGGTGTTAATGAGAGCACACGCGATTTGGGCAACACGCCCGTCAGGAGTCTCTGATTCATTCTAAAGCACGAGGGGACTCCTTACGTTGTCCCCCTACAGTCTTATCATCCGTGATGGCGCCGTTTGACGTGCAGTTGCGCCAGCGAGCGGGTGAGCGAAGCATTGGTCGATGCCACTTCCTCGTCCGAGAGTTTCTCCTGAAGCCGGGCCGCGGCGCGTTGGCGAGCTTCTTCGACTTTAGCTTCGTCGATGTGCTCGGCGGCAATAGCCATGTCCGTAAGGATAGAGACGTGGTCGCCCATGATCTCGATCAGGCCCTCGCCGACGGCCAGGAAGTAGTCCTGATCGTCTTTGCGCACGATGATCTCGCCCGGCACCATCTGCGTCATCAGCGGCACGTGCAGGGGATAAACGCCCATCTGGCCCTCGACACCGGGAATCGTGACCATGTCCACGTCTTCCGAGTAAGCCAGTGCGTCTGGCGTGATGATTTGGAGTTTTAAAGTGGTGGCCATAATTCCAAGTGCGAAGTGGGAAGGGCGAAGAGCGAAGTCCAAAGTCCGGAGTCCCAAATCCGAAACCCAAAGTCCGGAAGTCGAAGTTCAAGGTTCATGGCCGGCAATCAAATAGAGTTCTGCAAGTGATCAAATCCCCACGGGCTTGCCGCCGCCGTCGGTCTTCGCCGGCGCGGGTTGCAATCCCCGGGCGCGCGCAGCCTCGGCCTTTTCGGCTTTGGGTTTCTCTCCTTTGCCCTTTTCCTCAGCCGCGCCCTGCTCGATTTCCTCGATGCCGCCCTTCATATAGAAGTTGGCTTCGGGGACATTATCGTGTTTGCCATCGAGGATTTCCTTGAAACCCCGCACGGTATCCTCCACGGGAACCTGCTTGCCTTCGCTGCCCGTAAACACCTGGGCAACGCTGAAGGGCTGGCTGAGAAACCTTTGGATCTTACGCGCGCGATAAACGGTGGTTTTGTCCTCGGGCGAGAGTTCATCCATGCCCAGAATGGCGATGATATCCTGTAGATCCTTATAGCGCTGCAACACACGCTGAACGCCGCGCGCGACATCGTAATGCTCTTGGCCCACGATTTCGGGCGCCAAAGCGCGCGAAGTCGAGGCAAGCGGATCCACGGCCGGATAGATACCCAGTTCGGCAATCGAGCGCTCGAGGACGATAGTTGCGTCGAGGTGAGCAAAGGTCGTTGCGGGCGCCGGATCGGTCAGGTCGTCCGCGGGCACGTAGACGGCCTGGAACGAGGTGATCGACCCTTTCTTGGTCGAGGTGATGCGTTCCTGCAGTGCGCCCATTTCGCTGGCGAGCGTGGGTTGGTAACCGACGGCGCTAGGCGTACGACCCAGTAGCGCTGAGACTTCGGAGCCGGCTTGTGAGAACCGGAAAATGTTGTCGATGAACAGCAACACGTCCTGGTTTTTCTCATCCCGGAAGTACTCCGTGATCGCCAAACCGGCGAGCGCAACGCGCAGGCGGGCGCCAGGCGGTTCATTCATCTGGCCATAGACGAGCGCGATTTTCGACTCGCCAAGATTGTCCTGTTTGATCACACCCGCTTCGGACATTTCTTTATACAAATCGTTGCCTTCGCGGGTACGCTCCCCGACGCCTGCGAAAACCGAAACGCCACCATGGAGTTTGGCGATGTTGTTAATCAATTCCATGATCACGACCGTCTTGCCGACGCCTGCGCCGCCGAACGCGCCAACCTTGCCGCCTTTGAGGAACGGGCAAATCAGGTCGATAACTTTGATCCCCGTCGGCAACACCTGTGGCGAAGTGGATTGATCTTCCAGTGTTGGGGCGGGTCGATGGATGGGATAGAACTTATCGGCCTTGACTGGGCCGCGTTCGTCCACGGGATTGCCGGTGACGTCAAAGACGCGGCCCATGACGCCTTCGCCGACGGGCATGGAGATGGGTTTGCCGGTATCCACGACTTCAAGGCCGCGCTCGAGACCTTCCGTGCTCGACATGGCGACCGTGCGGACGCACCGGTCGCCGAGTTGCTGCTGGACCTCGAGGGTCAGCTTGGTCGGCTGATTTTCGACCTGAAATTCGACCGTCAGCGCATTGTGGATGCCCGGAATTTCCTGCAGGAACTCCGCATCCACCACCGCACCGACCACCTGGACGATTTTGCCTTTGTTCATACGTGTTTCACATTGGTTTCGCGAAAGGACTTAACTTGATCCGATTTGTCCGCTGACGATTTCCAACAGCTCCGTTGTAATTTTGCCCTGGCGCAGCTTGTTGTATTCCAGCGTCAGATCCTGGATGAGGGTGTTGGCATTATCAGTGGCGTTTTTCATCGCCACCATGCGGGCGCTTTGCTCGCTGGCTTTGGAGTTCAGCAAAACGAGATAGATGAAGAGGCTGAGATAATGCGTCAGCAGGTATCCCAGAAACGCCTCAGCGTTGGGCTCAAACACAAACTCGACGTTATTCGAAACCAAATCCTCGTCAGTCAAGCCTTCCGGTAGTTTCAAACTCTTCACCGCGCCTACGGGAAGGACCTCAATCTTAACGGGCACCTGGGTCAGCGTATTGACGAATCGCGTGGCGACGACCACGACCTCGTCGACCTCCTTTTTCAGGAACAGATCGCGGGCACAATTGGCAATGGCTTTCGCCTCGGTGTAACGCGGCGAGTCGCCGTATTCGAACTCGGCGTGAAGCTGCCGGCCGGTGCGAGCAATGAACTGCGCAGGGCGTCTTCCGGCAGTGATAAACAGAGTCGTCGCAGTATCGAATTGGGAAGCGATGCGAAAGAGATTGCTGTTGAGGGCCCCACACAAACCCTTGTCACCGCCAATCAGGATGACGGCTCTTTTGTTGACGGGCCGCACTTCCAGGAGTGGGTGAGTGAAATCTGTGGTTTGCGTCGTGGCCTTCCGCTGAAAGCTATATAACAGCCGCGCGAACGGACGTCCGTTGAGAGCCGCCTGCTGAGCTTTCCGCATCTTGGAGGCCGCCACCATCTGCATGGCCTTGGTAATTTGGGCCGTGCTGCGGACCGATTTGATGCGCCGGCGAATGTCGCGTGTGCTGGCCATGATTAGAAAGTCCGAAGGCCGAGGGCCGAAGGCCGAGTGCCTGATGTTGGTTGCGGATGCACTTTCATTTGTCAGCTTTTGCGGGCTGAGGCTTCGCCTCGGCCGCCTTTTGCGGCTGAGGTTTTTCGATCACAAACGTGGGCTTGAATTCATCGGCCGTAGCCTTCAATTCGGCGGAGAGAGCATCGTTGAGCGCCTTTTCTTTGCCGATCTTCGCGAGCAACTCCGTTTTGCGGGTGGTGAGGAACTCCACCAGCTTATTCTGGAACTCCTTGACGCGCTCGACCGGCACTTCGTCGACGTAGCCATTTTGGATCACCCAGAGTACCGCGACCTGGACTTCGACCAGCACCGGGTTGTATTGCTGCTGTTTGAAAATCTCCATGATGCGCTTGCCGCGATTGATCTGGGCCTGCGTTTTGGCATCCAGGTCCGAACCGAATTGGGCAAAAGCGGCGAGCTCGCGGAACTGGGCCAGTTCACCTTTGAGTTTGCCGGCGACCTGCTTCATTGCTTTGATTTGGGCGGCGGACCCAACGCGTGATACGGAGATCCCGACATTAATGGCGGGACGCACGCCCTGGTAGAACAAATCGGTTTCCAAAAAGATCTGGCCGTCGGTGATGGAAATGACGTTCGTGGGGATGTAGGCGGAGACGTCGCCGGCCTGGGTCTCGATAATCGGCAAGGCGGTGAGCGAGCCATTGCCATATTTCTCGCCAACGCGGGCGGCGCGTTCGAGCAAGCGGCTATGCAGATAGAAGACGTCGCCGGGATAAGCTTCGCGTCCGGAGGGTCGCTTCAAGACGAGTGACACTTCGCGGTAAGCAGCAGCGTGTTTGGACAAATCATCGTAAACAATGAGGGCGTCCATTCCGTTATCCATGAACCACTCACCCATCGCGGCACCGGCAAAGGGCGCCATATACTGATTGGTGGCCGAATCGCAAGCCGGCGAGGAAACGACGATGGTGTACGGCATGGCGCCGGCTTCTTCGAGGACCGCGATCACGCGCGCCACACTGGATTGCTTTTGGCCGATTGCGACGTAGATGCAATACAACGGGCGATAATCCTTATCGCCTGCGGCTTCAGCAGCTTTGTTCAGACGCGCCTGGTTGATAATGGCGTCGATGCAGATGGTAGTCTTTCCCGTAGAACGGTCGCCGATGATTAGTTCGCGCTGACCACGGCCGATCGGGATCATGGCGTCAATAGGCATGATGCCGGTTTGCACGGCTTGGCTGACGGATTGGCGGCGAATGATGCCGGGGGCGATTTTTTCCACCGGATAGGTCTTTTCGCTCGTGATCGGACCTTTGCCATCGATCGGCTGGCCCAGCATATTCACGACGCGCCCCAATAGTCCTTTGCCCACGGGCACTTGTAGCAGCTTGCCGGTTGCCCGCACTTCGTCCCCCTCATTGAGCTTCGTATAATCGCCCAGGATGATGGCGCCGACTTCAGATTGCTCGAGGTTTAGAGCCAGCCCGGTGATACCCTGGCCGAAATCCAGCATTTCATTCAGTTTGGCGCGGGCCAGGCCTTCCACTTTGGCAACGCCATCGCCAATTTCAGAGACGGTACCCACATTCTCCTTGGTGGTTGCGGTTTTGAGGCCGGCGATTTGAGCTTCAATTTCCTGCACTAGGTTACTCATAGACTTTGAACCGTTGATTCACTGCAGATCAAAAACTTCTCTCCAATCTGGCCAGGCGACCGCGGATGCTGCCATCGTAGACGTCACTGCCCACTTGAATGCGCAATCCTCCAATCAGTTCCGGGTTGTCGGCAAAAGAGGTGGTCATTCCGGGACCGTAAGCGGTGGCCAGGTTCTTAAGTACATTCTGGCGCAGGTCCTCGGGCAAAGGTTGCGCGCTTTCGATTTTGGCAGTGTGTCGCGCAGCTTCGAGTTTCAGCAACCGCAAGAACACCTGCAACGTAGTCAGGTAACCGCGCGGCTTGGCTTCGCCGTACTGCTGCACGACTCCGCGGACGCGGCCGGCATCGAGCACGCCGTTGACGACGCAGGCGCGCAGTAATTGGGTGGCTTCGCGCAAGGTGCGTTTGGTTGCTTTCATGCGGTCAGGAAGCGACGGCCTTGCTGCTTTCTTCAGCGAGGCGGCGTTGATCTTCCGGGGTGAGGATTTTGCCGGTGACGGTAGCGGTGGTCTGCACGACGAGGCGGCCGACCTCGCGTTTGAGTTCGGCGAGCATGCGTGCGTGGTCCGCCGCGGCAGCTTCGCGAGCTTTGGCGATGATTTGCTCGGCAGTGGCGATGGCCTTTTGCGTTTCCTGTTCCTGGACTTTGGCGGCCGCGGCGCGCGCTTCTTCAATCAGTTTTGTCGCCTGGGCGCCGGCCTGCGCGATCACTTCCTGACGCTGGGCTTCCGTGCGGCTGAGCTCGACTTTAATTTTATCGGCATTGGCCAGTCCTTCGGCGATGCGCTGGCGCCGTTCTTCCAACATTGTCAGCACGCGCTGGTACGCGAACTTGTAGAGCACGGCGCAAACAATGCCGAAGCTGATGATCTGCGCGATGAGGTGAGGCCAATCGACGCCGAAAGCTCGGGCGATCTGCTGGACCGGGCCCTCCGTGTTGGCTTCAGCGAGCAAGACGAATGGATTCATAAATTCAGATTAAAGCGGGCGCAGAGCCGGTGTGACTCTGCGCCCGGCAGTATTCCTTTAGCGGACCAGGAACAGAGCGTAGAACACGATGGCTTCGGCAAACGCGATGGCCAGAATCGACTGGACCAGGATCTTCGTCGCCGCGCCGGGATTGCGTCCCACAGCTTCTGAAGCTTTCATGCCAATGAATCCGACGCCGAGTGCCGCACCCATTGCCGCCAACCCGACGTGCATGTTTCCGCTTAGTTCTGCCAACATGGGCATTAGTGTCATATGCATTTGCCTTTCTTCTTCTCACCGGCCCCCGCAATTGAATACGGTCAGGCCGACGAAATCTTCTTAGTGCGCCGCGGTTGCCGACTCCGACTCCCCTTCGTGCTGACAAATCAGCAACGTGAACACCGCAGTCAACAGCATGAACACGAGGGCCTGAACCAGGCCGACCAGCAGTTCGAGAAAATAGAATGGAACCGGCAACAGCCAGGAGAGCTTGGGCACCAGCCGGGCCATGGTTTCGAGCATATTTTCGCCGGCAAAAATGTTGCCGTAGAGACGGAAGCTCAGAGACACAGGACGGAACAGGATCGAGATGACTTCCAAACAACCGGCAGCAAAGAAAACCACTATCAGCAACATTTTCAGTGCGCCCGTGCTCTCGCCTTTGGGGGCGAAGAGTTCTTTAAAGAATCCGGCGAGGCCGACTTCGCGCACGGCCCAAACAATCCAGCAGGCGAAAAAGATCAGGGCCATGGCCAGTGTCATATTCAGGTCCGCATTGGCGCCGCGTAACAAGGGGTGCCACTCGGTATGGCCGTCGCTGAACTGCACTTTCCATCCAATCGTGCCGATGCCGGGGATCAACCCCGCCCAATTTGCAAACAGGATGAAAATGAATACCGTGGCGAAGAACCAGAATGTCCGTTTGACCAGATGGGCGCCGATCACGCCTTCGAGAAAACTCGACAAGCTCTCGACGAGCCACTCCCAGAAGTTTTGGGCCCCATCGGGAACATCTTTCATCCGGCGTGTAGCGAGTTGGGCGAAGACGATCAAGCCCAGCGCTACGATCCAGGTCACAACCATTGAGTTGGTGATGGGGAAGCCGAACGGATGAAGGATGGGAACAGCGCTTTGAGGCAGGCCATGTTCTTCCTCGTGGGCAGTGGCAGTTGCGTGCTGGCCGCTCGATTGCTCGGCGGGTGTGACTTCTGCAGTTTTTGTGGCGTTCGGCGATGCGTCTACGCCATGCACGCTCGCCAAACTGCCGGTCCAAAGGAGCGCGAAAGTAACCGCGAGCGACAGTTTCAGCGTAATTGAGCGCATGATGCCAGTACACTTGTCATGCCGGCCGATACCGACGGCATGGCGGCTCGATCCTTTGCACAGAGTGTGCCAGCAGCCGCGTGGTATGGTTCTAACCCTCAAAAATGGCTTGGGCCATAGCGAGTTCTGTCGGTTTGACACTTTGCAGAGGCGCTTTCTTGATGCGGAACTACAGTCGGCATCCCGTCCTTGGGATTGCCTTTCGACTCTCGGTGGGGTTCAACGCAGGAACCAGAAGCAAAGGAAAAAAACGATGGTGGCAGGTAGAGCACCTAGCAGCAATCCGAGGGGCGCGATACCGGCGGCAAAGTATTTGCCCAATATTGACTGGCCGGCGGGATTGGGAGCGTTGGCAATAACGGTTAAGCCTCCGCCAATCACCGCGCCGGCAACTACGGCGTATTTCAGATTGTCGGTCAGATCGGGAACCTGAGCGGCGAGATAAGTAACAGCAGCATTATCATTGAATGCCGTCAGTCCGATGGCGCCGAGCATGAGCGGCAATTCGTGTAAACGCTGCAGGACCGGAGCGATCCACCATTGCTGCAACCCGCCGTGAATCACTAACCCGGCGAGGAAGAAGCCCACGAGGATCGGGGATCGCACCTGCAGCTCTGATTGGTAGTCTGCTGTAACCTCGACGAACGCGACAAAGAACAAAAATCCGAACACGACCAGCGCGGGAAAGTGGGCGGTGAGCACCGTCCAGGTCAAAAAAAACAAGTGCCCGATGGTTACCCACACAGGAATGGGGGTTTCCCTTAGACTTGGGGTTTCCAGGACGCCGGTAGTGGCACGCCGCCCGGCGAGTTCGGTGATCGATCGTCGAAAGACAAGGTAATAACCTGTGGTGGCGACTACTATTCCAGTCAGTGCGATCCATCCGAAATGACGGAACATGAAAGGGGTGCCCCAACCCCATCGGCCAGCTACCATGAGAACAGGAGGCGCGGCAAAGTGAGTTAGAACACCACCAACTGAGATATTCACAAACAAAAGACCAAGTGTTGCGTAGGCAAGCATTGGAGCAGGTTTGAGCTCGTAGAATTGGCGGCTGAGAAGCAGCGCGGAAATTGTCATTGCCGCAGGCTCCGTTACAAAGGAGCCCAGCACAGGACCAATCGTGAGGATCGCCAGCCACCAGGCCCCTGGTCCTCCGCCGCCAAGGCGCGCGATTGACCGCAATGACCGTTCCGCGAGTTGGAGGATGGGGCGGGTCGAGGAAATGACCATGATAACCACAATAAACACCGGCTCGATGTAGGAGCTGGGATTATCGAGGTAAATGACGGCCCGGTGCCAGCCCAGCCGCACCGTCATCAGAACAAATAAGGGAATCACCCAAATGCCGAACACCGCTTCGACTTCTCCCAGGAAATGCAGAACGCGCGCGGAAACGGAGACGGGAACGCCCCCCGGCGAACCCTGGGACGCGTCAGGGCTTGTCTTCTGAATTCGCTCGCGATGTTGGGCTTCTACCTGATGGGACCAACGGATGAATTGGTGCGCCAGAAAAGTATGAACGATTGCCAGCAGGAAGATGACCGTTGCCCATAGGTTAAACGGCTCCTTGTGAATGCGATCCCGCAGGAGGTCCCAGATGCTTGTCAGGTGTGCGTCCCCATAGCTGTCCAGTGGCGGTGGAAACGGAGTGACGTTCGTTGAAGTCCCGTTGGCAGCGCAGGCGCAGAGCGCCGGGGCCAGCATTGCCAAAACAAACACCAAGGCACGCCGCCCATTTTTAGATTTAAGCGTGTCAGGTATGCAATCGGTTAAAAGTGACCTCATGCCGTAGTTGCCTGCGGTTCAATCCATGGCGCACCAACAGGCTATGGCCGCGCCTGGCGCGGTTCACTTTGGAGCGTCTGCGTGTCTCTTTGGATTGCCGGTGACTCACTGGTAGCCGAATCGGTGGCCGGCGGCAAGAACCACCTTGATTTTGGCACCACGTGAGGTTGAGGCGGATCGGACAAATAATGCGGCGACATGATCTGAACGCCGTGCTCGTTAAAGATATCCTGGATGTGGCTTTGCAGATCGCTCAGCACCCAGACGCGCCGCTCAGGAATCTCGAGTCGAACGTTGAGCTCGTATTGCACGTAAAAGTCCGCCAGAGAGACCTGGAGCACAAACGGCGGAGGAGTGGACAGAAGACCTTGAGTGCGGCGAGCCGCTTCCAGCAGCATGGCCTGAACCTGGCGCCAGGGCGTGCTGTAGCCAATCGTGACTCTGACGGAAAGGTACACGCCGTCCGTTTTGGACAGACGCGAATAGTTTGTCGTTGCGGCGCCAAGAAGCACGCTATTGGCGATATGCACTTCTTCGTTTTTGATGGTGCGGATGCGGGTAACGCACAGTCCAATGTCTACCACGGTGCCTTCCGTCTCGGCTACCCGAACATAATCCCCAACCCGGTACGCGCGGGAGTAGATCAACACCAGGCCGCTGGCAATCTGGTTGATGAGGTTGGTTGATCCCAACGAAAGCACCAGGCCCGCGAAAACAGATACCCCCTTGAACGCCAACGATTGGCTGCCGGGGATGTAGGGATAAGCGACCACGATGGCTACGACCCAGATCATGCAAACTACGATGCGCCGCGTAGTTGCTGCGATCACCGGATCGACAAGCCGCGTTTGGAATTCGCCGCGCTCCGCAACCGCGAACAGTTGCGTAAGCACGTGCACAACCAAACGAACCGCCAGCACAATGAAGGCGATAATCATGAAATCCGGCAACGAAGCCAGAATGCTGTTCCCGAGTGACGCGAGAGCCGAGAGGCATTGATTTCGCAAATAATCACCCCACGGGCGCGAATAAGGGAAGCAACGCAGCTCGTACCAGAGCAAAGCATAGACTATCGAAGCGATTACGACGTAAGCGCCGAAATTAAGGACGGCGCGCAGCACAGCGACAAAACTGCGCAATCCGGCAGTGCGCAGTCCACGTTGTTGCACTTGCTTTGTTTTCTCCGCCGCGAATTTCGCGCTGTGGCTAAGCAACCAGGCTTTGATTCGCCGAATTAGCCATAAGAGCGCAGCAAAATAAACGAACCCAAGCAAAGCCCTGCCTACCGCCCAAAAGACCTCCCCTGGCGTCTCCAGGCTGTGCAAATCCTGCAGCGCTTCGCGAAGGTTCGCCGCTACTGCCGCAGCCTTGGACTCCAGCGTTTGTCCTTGAATCGTGAAAACGTCATCCGGAGTGAGAATAAAAAGCGAACGGCCATCCAGATTGAATTGGATGCCGCCGGGGACGACTTGAGTGGAGACAAGAATGCTCTTGGCTCCGCTCAACACAGCTTCGAGACGGACTTTTGCCGCGGCGGCCCGCTCTTCGGGTGAGTAACCGTCCACCGTTGCGCGAAAAGTACAGATTTGCCGATTAGCTAGTGCCACAGTCCGGCTCGAATCTTCGACAACAGAATTCGTGCTCGTATCAGTGGTCGGTTGAGCCGCAACGGTACAAGTGAAGGCCGCGGCTAGTCCGAGAAGAAGCAGGCCTCGTCTGACGGGCTCAACAAAGAGCAACTGTTGCCTAAGCATAGAATGCGGTTCGGGGCTCGCCCATGAACACTATGAGCAGAATCTGAAAACCGAGTGCGAAAGTCGTGCCATCGCTGGCCTTATTAGCGTTACCTCACTAAAAATGGCTGAATTGCAGGAATTTGTGTCGGGCAAACAGAAGTCATAGCGGGTTGGATTCAGTTGCGATTGAGTCTTTAGGCCGTCTTTGGGACTCCATCTCGTCTCTTTTTCAATGCGTTTGCGGCTCGGATTTCACCCATCCGGCGCATCTCCCGCTGAGATTGGCTCTCCAGTCTGAATCAGCTGATCGGTTTGGGCCGCTTCAACTGGCAGTTCGGCCATCATCAAAGGGGGCATCGTGTTCGAACGTGCCATCGAGCTTTCCCCTTGAGGCGATATTTCGCGCTAAGGACGATAAGCCGTCTCAGCACAAACCTGTTCTTTGGCGCATTATGGCGCACTCCATTTGCACAAGGGCAAACGACTACAAGCGTTTATGCAAGCGCCTTCGCGGCATTAGTCGCTTGGCATCCAGACTGCAACGACAGCACTACGCCGATTCATGAGGCGACCGACTATGCGCATTGCACAACTCAAGATCGCCTCGGCACACTCATGACGCTCAAACTCATACTCGAATTCCTCGTGCTGATCGGCGCGTTACTGATGGGTGCGAGGGCGGGGGGTATTGCATTGGGCCTGTGGGGAGCGGTCGGCTTGCTGGTGCTCGTGGTGGGCTTTGGCGTACCGCCCGGCGCTATACCCGGCGAGGTGCTGATCATCGTCTTGACCGTCATCATGGCGGCGTCGGCGATGGAAGTCGCGGGCGGGATCGATTTTCTTGTGCGATTGGCCGAGCGCATTATTCGCAAGAACCCAAAGCAAGTGACCATCGTGGCACCATTGGTTACGTACGGTTTTACATTTGCTTCGGGTACTGGACATATCGTCTATCCGCTGCTGCCGGTTATTTACGAAGTCGCTCATGAGAGCGGGATTCGTCCGGAACGCCCGATGGCCATTGCGACAATTGCTTCGCAGCAAGCGATCACTGCCAGCCCGGTTTCGGCAGCCACTGCCGCAATGATTGGTCTATTGGCTGTTCATCATGTCGGGCTCATTCAGATTCTGCTCATCTGCGTGCCGTCAACATTGCTCGCAGTTGTGCTCGCCGCCTTTGTGCAGCTTAGAGTCGGCAAGGAGTTGAAGGACGATCCGGTCTACCAGGAACGCCTCCGTGCCGGTGAGGTATCTCCGCCCGGATTTGGCAAAGGGGATGTCGCGGCTTCCGCGCCGCTCAAGAAGGGCGCGAAAGCAAGTGCTTTGCTTTTTTTCGGTGGCGTCGCGCTCGTGGTTTTAGCCGGCATCTTTCCGGCACTTCGGACCGTCCCCGGCAAGGCTGCTGAGCCAGTAGTAGTAAGCATGCCCATCGCGATTGCTATTGTCATGCTGGCGGTCGCGGCGCTGATCCTAGCCTTCACCGGTGCCCCGGCGGGTGAAGTTCCAAAATGCAAAACCTGCCAATCGGGCATAACCGCAATTATCGGGATACTCGGTCTAGCCTGGCTGGGCGACACCTTTATCAATGCTAACCAGGACACAATCATTGGCACATTGAGCAATATGGCGAAAGCCGCTCCCTGGACGTTTGCTTTGGGGCTGTTCGTTGCTTCGATGCTTTTGTATAGCCAGGCGGCCACCGCGCGCGCGCTCATGCCTTTGGGCCTCTCCCTGCAAATCCCCGCCGCCTCGCTCATCGGAATGTTTCCGGCCGTGAATGGTTACTTCTTCATCCCGAACTACGGCACGCTCATCGCCGCGATGCAGTTCGATCGCTCCGGCACTACGCGGATTGGGAAATACCTGCTTAACCACTCCTTCATGTTGCCCGGCTTAATCACAACCATTGGCGGAGTCGGTCTTGGATTATTGATAGCAAAGTTGTTTTTCACTTAATCAGAACCGGTTTATGCAACTCGATCCCAACACCATTGCCGAAGCCGCTCAGCGGATCGGAATAAAGACGGATGAACTGGCAGCGGTCCTGAGCCGCGGCAGCGCGGTCACGTACCAGGCCGGCGATTACCTCTTTCACGAATCGACCCCGCGACAATGGCTGGGGCTGGTGATCGAAGGTGAAGTGGATCTGATGCGCGGCCAACATGGGCAAAGCGTGCTGATTGGCGTGGCGCAACGGGGCGCTGTTCTCGCTGAAGGGGTGCTGCTCGACGATACACCGCACGCCACTTCGGCGGTGACGCATCGTGGCGCTGAAATTTGGCAAATCCCGCGCGCGGACCTGGACGGGATCCGACACGATTCACCGGAAGTCTTCTACCGAATTGTGGGGCAGGTCGCCCGGCGCTTAAGCGACCGGCTCCGGACGGCCACCGAACGCATGGCCGGGGAAAACGGGCCGGCGACGCTTACCAACGTGCGCTTGGAGCACGATTCTCTGGGCGAACGCGAGGTGCCTAGCCACGCTTATTACGGC
Organism: uncultured Verrucomicrobiota bacterium; assembly: GCA_964623885.1. Classification (GTDB taxonomy): domain Bacteria; phylum Verrucomicrobiota; class Verrucomicrobiia; order Limisphaerales; family UBA8199; genus CAZUVM01. The sequence goes on along the minus strand of CAZUVM010000024.1, from coordinate 33,293 downwards.
GTTCAGACACTTCGCGCGAAAGAGAATTTCCCGTTTTCCGGCGTGCACGTTTCCCATTACGAGCAGTTTGTGCGCGCTTTGGCTTGTGTGAAAAAGGCGGCGGCCCTGGCCAACGCCGAACTCGGTGCGCTGGATGCAAATATCGCGGACGCCATTGCCAAGGCCTGCGACGAGTTGCTGGCCGGCAAGCTGCACGATCAGTTCATTGTGGACATGATCCAGGGAGGCGCAGGCACCTCAACGAACATGAACGCCAACGAGGTGATCGCCAATCGCGCGCTTGAATTGCTGGGCCACCCTAAAGGCCAGTACCAGTTCTGTCACCCGAACGATCACGTGAATTGCTCACAATCCACGAACGATGCCTATCCCACGGCGATCAAGCTCGGCGTTTGGTTCACGCTGCGCGACACACTTTCAGCTTTGCGCGAATTGAAAATGAGCCTCGAGGGAAAGGCAACCCAGTTCGCGGACGTCATTAAGATGGGCCGCACGGAGAACCAGGATGCGGTGCCGATGACCCTGGGCCAGGAGTTCAGCGCCTATGCCGTGATGATCGGTGACGGCGTTCGCCACCTGGAATCGGCCGGCAAAGAACTGTTGGAAACCAACATGGGAGCCACCGCCATCGGCACCGGGTTGAACAGCCCGCCCGGGTATGCGCCGCTCTGCACGGAAAAACTGGCCGAGATTTCGGGCGCGCCGGTTCGCCTGGCGGCAAATCTCGTAGAAGCCACACAGGACTCCGGCGAGTTCGCGCTGATGAGCAGCGCGATGAAAACTGCGGCCGTTCAACTTTCCAAGATTTGCAACGATCTACGTTGGTTGTCTTCGGGGCCGCGTTGCGGGCTTTACGAGATCCGCCTGCCGGCGATGCAGCCTGGATCCTCCATCATGCCTGGAAAGGTCAACCCTGTGATCCCGGAGGTGGTGAGTCAGATTTGCTACCAGATCATCGGCAACGACGTTACGGTGTCGATGGCTTCCGAAGCCAGCGAGCTCGAGCTGAACATGGCCGAGCCGATCATTGCCTTTAACCTTTTCTTTGGCCTCACACTGCTTCGAAACGCGGCCGTCGTGCTCGCGGCGCGCTGCATTGCCGGCATTGAGCCAAATCGCGAGCGTTGCCGCGAGTATGTGCAGAACTCAATCGGTTTAGTCACGGCGCTGAATCCGGTGCTGGGCTACGAAAAATCCGCGGCGATCGCGAAGGAAGCCCTGAAAACCGGTGGCAGTGTGTATGACCTGGTCATCGCCAAGGGCTGGCTCACGAAGGAGAAGCTCGACGATTTGTTGAAACCGGAATCGATGACTAATCCAAGGCTAAACCGCTAACCAAATTCACCCTATGAAAACTCACTCGTCAAAAAGTCTGATCGTTGCGTTCACGCTAGGCCTGCTGTTGGTCGCATCGTCCAGTTGGGCCCTGCCTAAAATCAAAGTCCTGGCCACCGGCGGGACAATTGCCGGCGCGCAGGCCAGTCAGGCCGATGCCGGTTACAAGTCCGGCACGTTCTCTGTGGACGACCTCATCAAGGCCGTGCCCCAGTTGAAGAATATCGCGGAGCTGTCCGGCGAACAGGTCGCCAACATCGGAAGCCAGAACATGAATCACGAGGTTTGGCTGAAGCTGGCGGCGCGCGTCAATGAAGTGCTGAAAAGTGACGATGTTGACGGGGTGGTGATTACTCACGGTACCGACACCATGGAAGAAACGGCTTACTTTTTGAGCCTGGTCGTAAAGAGCGACAAACCGGTTGTGCTTGTGGGCTCCATGCGTCCGGCCACAGCGATCAGCGCGGACGGGCCTATAAACCTCTACAACGGCGTCGCCCTGGCCGGGAGCCCGGAAGCCAAAGGGCGTGGGCCGCTGGTGGTGCTTAACGACACGATTCATTATGCCCGCGAGGCCCAGAAGATGCATACCACGCACATGAACACTTTCGATTCGCCCAACCGCGGCATCGCAGGTGTCATGAATACCGGCAAGGCGACTTTCTACTCCTACATCACTACGCGGCACACGACCAAAAGCGAATTCTCCATCGACGGACTGACGGTTGATAACCTGCCGCGGGTGGTGGTGGTTTACTCCTATGCCAACCTGGGAGGCGACGTTATCGATGCCTGCGTCGAAAAACAAATCAAAGGCATCGTGCTGGCCGGTGTTGGCGACGGCAACACCACCGATGCGGCCCTGGCGGCGTTGGAACGGGCGGCTAAGAAAGGCGTGGCCGTAGTGCGTTGCTCGCGCACCGGTAGCGGCCTCGTCGACCGCAATGTGGAGATTAACGACGACAAATTGGGCTTTATCGCCGGCATGGAACTAAGCGCACAGAAGGCGCGCATTCTCCTAATGCTGGGTCTGACCAAAACCTCCGACGCGCGCCAATTACAGCAATACTTTAACGAGTACTAGTCTTTCGCTTTGTGATTCCCCGATGAACTTCGCCAGCCAGATTCTCAAAGCTGCACCCGAAGGCGCGCTCTTTGTTGCGCTGGCGCTGGGTCATGCTCTGGGGCGATTGAAGCTGGCAGGTTTCAGTCTGGGGGGTGTTGCGGGCTCGCTGCTGATGGCGTTGGTGATTGGACAATTGACTGGAGTCGTGATGCCGGAAGCGCTCAAGGGCGTTTGCTTTGCGCTGTTCATCTATGCCATTGGCTTCAAAAGCGGGCCGGAGTTTTTCGGCGGACTGGATCGCTCATCGATCAAGCTGGTAGTCTCTTCGATTGTTCAGTGCGCCGTTGCCTTGATCACCGTGATCATCCTGGCGCGAGTTTGGGGAATCGGCAAAGGTTTTGGCGCCGGACTTGGCGCGGGCGCGCTAACCCAGACGGCCATGCTGGGCACGGCTGGAGACGCCTTGGCGCGATTGGGTCTGCCGCCAGAGGACTCGGCTCGGCTGAACGGTCAGATGGCGGTCGGGTTTGCCATCACTTACGTGTTTGGCACTGTCGGAGTCATTCTTTTCGTTCGGAGTGTTGCCCCGCGATTGCTTGGCGTGGACCCGAAGCGCGCCGCGCGCGAGTTGGAAGCTACATTGGCCGGAGGCTCGACGACGCGCCTGGGCTATATCACTCCCTTTGTGCCTGTTGTAGTGCGGGCGTTCGAAGTCAACGGCGCCTCAGCTCAGACCGTTGGCGACCTGGCTAAACAACTTGGGCGGGCTTCGATCGAGCGAATCATTAGGGGCGTTGAAATTATCGAGCCTGCACCGGACTTGGTATTGGAATCTGGTGACGTGGTAGGCATCGCGGGCCGCCTTGAGGCGGTGCTTGCGGCAGGTCGGCTCGTTGGTCCGGAAGTCGAGAATCGCGAGGCATTATCCTTCACCGCAAAAGCCGCCACAGTTGTCATTACCGCGCGCCGCGTGATCGGACAGACGCTGGCCCAAGTGCGCGATTTTTTGGGCAAGGCGAACCTTCAAGGCGTCTACCTCGCCGGCTTCAAAAGACAGGGTCTGCCATTGCCTATTCTGCCTGGCACGGAAATTCGCCGGGGAGATGTCGTTGAACTGGTTGGGCGGCCTGAGGAGGTCGATCGAGTGGCAACCGCCATCGGCTCGGCCGAATCCGCCGAGGGCAAGAGTGATCTCGCATATCATGCGCTGGCGATCGTGCTTGGGATCTTGCTCGGTTCACTCTCGGCCACTGTCGGTGGGATTCCGCTGACCCTGGGAGTGGGGGGCGGGATGTTGGTCGCCGGGCTTTGCTTCGGCTGGCTGCATGTGCGTTACCCCGTATTCGGCGGACTTCCCGGCCCGGCGCAATGGATTCTCTGTGAATTGGGGCTGAGTGCATTCGCCGCGGCGATGGGGCTGGCGGCGGGCCCCAAAGCCGTAGCCGCCATTCAGGAGCACGGCGTTTCTCTATTGTTAGCAGGCGCAATCGTAACGCTGGTGCCGCTGTTCGTGGCGCTCGTTTTCGGACGATTGGTGCTGCGCCTGCATCCTGTGGTTTTGCTGGGAGCGCTGTGCGGCGGCCAAACCGTGGCCGCGGCATTAAATGCCGCGAACGAAACCTCGGACAGCACGGTGCCGGTGCTGGGCTTCACTGTGACTTATGCAGTCTCCAACGTGCTGCTCGCGCTGGGCGGGCCGGTCGTTGTGGCATTCACATAATTCACCACTCATCGCGATGAATTAACAACCCGAATCACAAAACGAAAAATGTGTGCCTTTAAAGCCAGTCATAAGAGTCGCCGCTTCGCCTTGGCAACGTTTGCGAGCCTGGCGCTCTCCGCGCTGTGGCCTTTCATCGGCCTCGCTCAAGCCCCACTTCCTTCGGTTGAGGCGCTGGAACGTCTTGCGAAAGAGGCGCACGCCCGTTTTAAAGATGACAATAGCGGCAAGAACGCGGATTACATCCCGGCTCTGGCCAAAGTTCCCAGCAATCTCTTTGGCATTACGATCGTCACCGTTGACGGGAAAGTCATTAGCGTAGGCGACGTGGATTACCCCTTCTCGATCCAATCCTGCTCGAAGGTATTTACGATGTGCCTGGTCATGCAGGAGTCGGGAGACCAGGCCATCCTCGATAAGGTCAGTGTCGAGCCGACCGGCGAGAAATTCAACTCCGTCGTTGCGATCGAAGAGGGCGATGGCAGGGCAGACAACCCATTTGTTAACCCTGGCGCGATTGCAACGGTTAGCCTGGTCAAAGCGAAGAACGCTCAGGAGCGTTGGGATAAGATTATTAGCTGTTACAACAAGTTCGCTGCGGAGAAACTCTCCGTCCTGGAGGATATCTACAAATCCGAGGCGGAAACCAATTTCCGGAATCGTGGCATTGCTCACATCCTGTACAACTCCGGTCATCTTTACGCCGAGCCGCTCGAATGCACCGATGTTTACACCAAGCAGTGCTCGGTCGGTGTCACCTGCAAACAGCTCGCTGTCATGGGCAGCGTGTTGGCCAATCATGGCGTTAACCCCATCACTAAAGAACGCTGTTTAGAAGCGAAGTACGTTCCCAAGGTTCTTTCAGTAATGACAATGGCCGGATTCTACGATGGCTCGGGCGCATGGGCCTGGAACGCGGGCCTGCCGGCCAAGACGGGCGTGGGCGGCGGCATCGTGGCAGTCGTACCGGGCAGGATGTCCGTTGTCGGCTTCGCCCCACCGCTCGACAAATTTGGCAACAGTGTGCGTGCCCAGCAGGCCATTCGCTACATCGCGGAGCAACTCGACTGCAGCATTTTCGGATCGGTTAAATGAAAGCTTAAAACCAAAGAACCCCATTATGAGAACCACCATATGTCTGGTCATCGCTGTCGCTCTCATTGGCGCGGGGGGCGTGCGGGCCTCGGCACAAAACGCCGAGTTGGATCAACTGAAGGAAACCGTCAAGTCGATGGAACAAACCATCGAACAAATGAAGCAAAAAATCGCCGACCTTGAGAAACAGCAGGCGCAGAAGCCTGCAGCGCCCGGCACGAACGCTTTGGAAGGAACATCCAAATCCATCCAAACACTAGAGAAGGTTGCCGAAGGTCAACCCGTCGGTGAGAAGAGCCCGGTCACTTATCGAGGCGCTTTGAACGATCAACAGGAAGCCGCGTCAAGACCGAAGGACTACACCCTGGACCCGACGTACCAAGGTTTTATTCCAGTACCAAACACGCCGGTGTTGGTGAAGTTCAACGCCAAGCCGCACTTGGATCTCATCTCCGACAACAAGAACGCGGGAAATCAGAATCGGTTTGTGCCGGCCGTGTTTCCGCTCCAGGGCGATCCTAATTACGGCGGTGGCGAACAGTTCCATGCGACTGCTAATGCCACGCAACTTCGGTTGGATGTGCGAGCTCCCGATATGGCGGGCGACTTCCGTTTCTATTACCAAAACGACTTCTTTGGAGCGGGTTCGGACACGGGTGATATGAAATACCGCATCCAACACCTTTACGGGCAGTTTTATGGATTCAAAGCCGGGTTCACTTACGGTGTTTGGGAAGACCCGGACAGTTGGCCGGATACCGTCGACTATGAAGGGCCCAATGCAGTCATCTTTGCGCGGCGGCCAGTCGCTCAATACACCTACGCCTGGAACAAAAACTGGAACACCACCTTTGGCGTAGAGAAGCCCGACATTTTTGTGGACCTGAACTCCGGCCCCAATCCGGGAACGACCCAGCTCACCAGCATGCCGGATCTGGGCTTTAACACCCGGTATGAAAAGGAAGGGTTCGGTCATTTTCAATTCAGCACGCTTTTCCGCGATATCGGCGCGAAGGATGCCCTGGGGAATGATCACCATGCCTTTGGCTGGGGCGTGAACCTCAGCGCGAATATTGACGTAACCGAGAACGATTACCTGCAACTGCTGGGAGTATATGGTCACGGTGTTGGTGGAATGGGAAATGACACGAGCTTTCTGAACAGCGACGGGGCCTTTAAATCGGATGGCAGTTTTGAAGCCTTGCCTTACTGGAGCGCGACGGCGGGCTTCACGCACCGTTGGAGTCCACAGTTCCGGTCCACGATTACTTACGGTTACGTGAACCTGGATAATGCATCGGGCCAGGTACCCACCTTTTACCACACCAGCCATTACGCGAGCGCCAATCTGATCTGGCAGTTGCGCAAGCGCCTCAGCGTTGGCCTGGAAGGTTTGTACGGCCTCAAGACTGCGCAGAATGGTGTCGACAGCGGAGACCACTGGCGTGTGCAACTCGGGATGGTGTACTCGCTCTTTGATTGAAAAAGCAATTTAGCGCGCCGCCGGCTCGCTTCCTTAACGAAATATGAAAATTATGAAACATCACCCTAACAGCGGGCGAGCTGCCGGCATCATAGCCGGAGCGGCTATGCTGGCTAACGTAGCCGTGCTGAGTCTATCCGGATGCAAGCCGGCTGCGCCGGCCGCCTTGCCACCGCCAGTGGTGCAAGTGATGGACATTACGACCACCAACGCGCCCGCTTCTACCGAATTCATTGGTCAGCTCGATTCACCTCAAAACGTAGAGGTCCGCGCGCGGGTGGAGGCGTTTGTGGACAAAATTCTTTTCACCGAAGGTACCGAGGTAAAGGAAGGAGATCCGTTGTTCAAACTGGACGACAAGCCATACCAGGAAAGACTGGCGGCTGCGAATGGATCTTTAGCCGAGGCCAAAGCCGCTCTCAACAAATACGAGAAGGATGTCGCCCGTCTGACCCCACTGGCTGAAAAGAAAGCCGTGCCACAGCAGGATTTGGACAATGCCCTGGCGTCCGTTGACGTCGGCAAAGCCGCGGTGCTCACCGCCCAGGCGCGTGTTGATTCGGCCACACTGGATCTTGGCTATTGCGATGTGCGCGCGCCTATCCGCGGACTAATCGGTGCCAAGATGGTTTCGATGGGCGAACTTGTCGGCAAAACATTGCCTACATTGCTGGCCACAATCTCCACGCTCGACCCTATCTGGTTCTATTGCAACGTAAGTGAGGTCGATTACCTCAAGGCTGAAACCCAATCGCGACAAACGGGCAAACAGGTGGCGGATCTGCCGGTGACTCTGGTGCTCGCCAACGGCACGCTTCACCCGGATACAGGCAAATTTGTTTTCATTGATCGTGCCGTGGATCCCAAGACCGGCACGCTGCGCGTGCGCGCTGAATTTGCGAATGCGACAAAAGTCCTCCGGCCTGGCATGTTTGGCCGCATCCGGGTGGATTTAGGCACCCGCCCCGACAGCATTCTCATACCTGAACGAGCTGTGGCGGAGCTGCAGGGCAAGAACTTCGTTTGGGTAATTGGGGCGGACAACAAAGCGAGCCAACGCTCGGTCAAGGTGGGCGGACCAGTGGGCGATAGCATACTCATCCAGGAAGGTCTCAAGCCCGGCGACCGCGTCGTGGTAGAAGGTCTACAAAAGGTTCGCGAGGGAGCGCCGGTTCAGCCGATGACCGCCACGCAGTTGGCCCAGGCGGACCAAGCCGCTCAACCGGTGGAGAAAAAAGCCGCCAAGGAGTAACTACTATGGCTGATTTTTTCATTCGACGCCCCATTGTCGCGATGGTCATTGCCATCCTGACGGTGATCATCGGCGCTATTACTCTCAAAAAGCTGCCCATCTCGGAGTATCCGCCAGTCAGCCCGACGATGATTCAAACCACCACGACCTACCGCGGCGCCGCCGCCGAGGCGGTCATGGAATCCGTCGCCACGCCCATCGAATCCAAAGTCAACGGCGTGGATAAACTGCTTTACATCCAGTCCTTCAACGGCAACGACGGCAAGCTTACCCTCAACACTTACTTCGATGTTGGCACCGACGTGGACATCATGCAGGTCAACGCCCAGAACCGCGTCGGCCAGGCCGAAGCCCAATTGCCCAACGCGGTGAAGAAGGAGGGCGTGGTCGTCAATCGCTCCAGCCCGGACATTCTGATGGTCGTAGCCCTCGGCTCGCCCAAGGGCACCTACGACGCCATTTTCCTGGGCAATTATCTCGACATCAATCTCGTAGACGCAATCAAGCGCGTGCGCGGCGTGGGTGATGTGAAAAACTTCACCGCGCAGGACTACACGATGCGCATGTGGCTGCGGCCCGACCGGCTCGCCTCCCTCGGCATCACACCCAGTGACATTCAAAACGCCATCAACGAGCAAAACGCGCAGTCTCCTGCCGGCCGCATCGGCGCCGAACCTGCGCCCCGTGGCACAGAAAGCCAATTCAATGTCCGCGCCCTTGGCTTGCTCAAAGATCCCAAAGAATTTGAAGAAATCATCATCCGTTCCAACCCCGACGGCTCCCAGGTAAAAATCAAAGACGTGGCCCGCGCCGAGTTGGGAGCGCAAACTTACGATTTGCGTGCGCGGCTGAACAAGTCCCCTGCCGGAGCCATTGGTGTTTATCTCGCCCCTGGCGCCAATGCCATCCAGACCGCCGATAACGTGAAGAAGATCCTCGCCGATGCGAAGAATCGCTTTCCGCCGGACATGGATTACGACATCACGCTCGATTCCACTCTGCCGATCAAGGCTTCGATGGATGAAATCGTTCACACGTTGTTCGAGGCGGTGATCCTCGTGCTGCTCGTGGTGTATATCTTCCTGCAAAGCTTCCGCGCCACGATCATCCCTATGTGCACCGTGCCGGTATCGCTGCTGGGCACGTTCATGGTCTTTCCGCTGCTGGGTTTCAGCGTAAACGTGCTGACCATGTTCGGCCTGGTCCTGGCCATCGGCATCGTGGTGGACGACGCCATCGTCGTGGTCGAGGCCGTGCAGCATCACATCGAACACGGTAAGGACCCGGTCGAAGCAACGAAGATTGCGATGAAGGAAGTCTCCGGGCCGGTCGTGGCGATCGGTCTGGTGTTGTGCGCCGTGTTCGTTCCGGTGGCGGCGATGGCAGGCGTAACCGGCCAACTCTACAAGCAGTTTGCGCTTACAATCGCCGTGTCCGTCATCTTTTCAGTCATCAACGCTCTCACGCTTAGCCCGGCGCTGTCGGCCATGCTGCTCCGCAAACCGACTCCGGGCAAAGGCCCCATCGCCAAATTCTTCAAGGGATTCAACAAAGCTTTTGACTGGACCACCGGACACTACGGCAACATCGTCGGGGGCCTCTCCCGCAAAGCCACGCGCTCGATGCTCCTGCTGGTCGTCGTCGTGGGCGGCATCTGGCTGATCGCCAAGTTCGTTCCGGGCGGCTTTATTCCGGATGAGGACAAGGGCTATGTGTTTGTCGCGGTCCAGTTGCCCGAGGGCGCATCACTCCAGCGCACCGATGACGTGCTCAAGCAGGTTGAAAACATCGTCACTGGCACTGAAGGCGTACGTTCGGCGGTAGCCGTGGCGGGCATGAACATCCTCAACTCACTTAATTTTCCCAACTCGGCGCTCATGTTCGTCGGGTTGCAACCGTGGGAGGAACGCAAGAAGCCCGAGTTGCACGCCAGCGCGCTAACCCGTGAATGGACCAAAAAATTCGCGGCCATCCCTGGCGCGCGCGCGTTTGCTTTCGGGCCGCCGCCGCTCCCCGGCTACGGCAACGTGTCGGGCTTCACCATGGAATTGCAGGACCGCTCGGGCGGCTCAGTCGAGCAATTGGCTGGCTACCTGAAACAGCTCGTTGACGCCGCAAGTAAGCGGCCCGAACTGGGGCGGCTCACCACGACTTTTGACCCGGCCACCCCGCAGGTCAAAGTGGAGCTGGACCGCGAGAAGGCGCGCACGCTGGGCGTGACGGTGGATAACGTCTTCACCACGTTGCAAACCTACCTCGGGGGCCTTTACGTGAACGACTTCGTGCGCTTCGGCCGGGTTTATAAGGTGTTTCTGCAGGCCGAACCGCAGTTTACCGACAAGCCCGAGGGCATTAACCAGTTCTACGTGCGCAACAAGGACGGCGGCATGGTGCCGTTGAGCACACTCGTGAAGGTGAGCAAGATGTCCGGCCCGAACGTGGTCACGCGCTTCAACCTCTATAACGCGGCGGAGATCATGGGCGCGCCGGCGCCGGGCTACAGTTCTGGCCAGGCGATCAAGGCGATTGAGGAAGTGATGAAAACGATGCCGTCCGAAACCGGTTACGAGTGGGCGGGGCTGACGCTGCAGGAGAAGAAATCCGAAGGCCAGGCGCCGGTCATCTTCGGCATGGCAGTGCTCTTCGTCTTCTTGCTGCTCGCGGCGCAGTACGAGAGCTGGGGCCTGCCGTTTGCGGTGCTGTTGGCCACGCCGACGGTCATCCTCGGCACCTTCCTCGGCATGCTGGTTCGGGGCTATGCCTTGAATGTTTATGCGCAGATCGGCCTCGTGATGCTCATCGGTCTGGCGGCCAAAAACGCGATTCTCATCGTCGAGTTCGCCAAGATGAAGCGGGACGAGGGCACCGGGATTCTCGAGGCAGCCATCCAGGGCTCGAAGCTGCGGCTGCGGCCCATTTTAATGACCGCCTTTGCGTTCATTTTTGGCTGCGTGCCGCTGATGCTGGCGTCCGGTTCGGGTGCCGCCTCACGCAGCACAATGGGCACGGGCGTCGTCTATGGCATGACCATCGCCACAGTCGTAGGATTGTTTCTCATCCCGGTCTGCTACGTATTCGTCCAAACCATTGTCGAAAAAACCTCGAAACCGAAATCGGCCAAAGGCGAGGGAGTCGCGACCAGACCCAGTACCACCCCCGCGGTCGCTCATGCCGGCTCTGAAACCGGAAAATGAAAACCCGATTTCTGACCTATGATAACAACTAGCAACTGTTTCTCGGAGAGAATCACGCAAGGGATCCGGGTTTCTATGCCGGTTTGGTTTAGCCTCTTGCTGCTGGGAGGCTGTGCCGTCGGTCCGGATTACAAACGCCCGGCGGTTGAGACGCCCGAACAAAACCGCCGCGCCGCTTCCGATACCAATGCCCCCTCAACCGAAACCTCTTTTGCAGACCTGGGCTGGTGGGAGGTTTTCAAGGACCCACAGCTTAGCGCTTATTTGGCGGAAGCGTTGACCAACAGCTGGGATATTAAAATCGTTGCTGCGCGGGTGCTCCAGGCAGAAGCACAAGCGCGGATCACGCGTTCTCAATACTTCCCGACCGTGAATGCTGGCGGAGATCTTGCGACCAGCCGTTCATCCCAAAATGGACCCATCCCCATCCCCTCGGGTGTTAATCCGCAGCGCTCCTATGGTGATGCCTTCGTTTCCATGCCGGCGTACGAAGTGGATCTTTGGGGACGAATCCGTCGTGCCAACGAAGCCGCCCGCGCTAACCTGTTGGCTACTGAAGACGCGCAGCAGACAGTGCGACAAACTCTGGTTTCTGCGGTCGCCACAGCGTATCTGCAACTGCTGGAGTTGGATCTCGAGCTCGAGATTGCTCAGAACACTTACGGAGTGCGCACCAACTCACTGGGACTTACTGCCTCCCGCCAGGAAGGCGGCGTCGCCTCGATTCAGGACGTGCATCAGGCCCGCATCCTCGTATACACGGCGGAGGCCGCGATCGCGGACGATTATCGACGGATCGAACAACAGGAGAACCTGCTTTGTATCCTGCTCGGCCGCAACCCCGGGCACATCGAACGAGGTAATGCCCTGGTGAAGCAGACACTGCGGGCCGAAGTCCCAGCCGGCTTGCCTTCTTCCTTGCTCGAACGCCGACCCGACGTTCGCGCCGCCGAACAGGGCCTGGTGGCGGCTAACGCCAATATCGGCCAGGCCAAAGCCGCCTTCTATCCGCAGCTAACGCTTACTGGATTCTATGGTTACCAAAGTGTCGCGCTCTCCGACCTTTTCACTGGTGCATCCCGGACCTGGCAGTTTGGACCTGCGGTGACCGTGCCCTTGTTCACCGGTGGTCGGCTCAAAGGCAACCTGAAACTTGCTCAGGCGACCTTTCAAGAGTCACTGGCGTTCTATCAACAATCGGTTCAGAGCGCCTTTCGGGAGGTTTCAGATAGCCTCATTGCTTATCAGCGAACGCAGGAATATCGCGCCAAAGAAGAAGAAAACACGCAAGCTCACCGCGACGCAGCCGAAACGGCCAACGTGCGCTACGAAGGCGGTGTGACCAGCTACCTCGAGGTGCTCTACAACGAGCAGGAGCTGTTCAGTTCAGAACTTTTACTGGCGCAAGCCCGGCTCAACGAGCTACTCAGCGTCGTGCAGCTTTATCACGCATTGGGCGGCGGCTGGCAGACACCTGAGCTCCAAGCTAAAGCACAAAGCCACTGAGATTCCAATCATCACTCTAACTTCCACCAAAACCTATGGGCGAAAACGGCAAAACCAATCACGACGATAAGCTGAGCAACAAAAGGTACATGAAACAACTGCGCAAGCTCCAAGGTGAGCTGTGCAAACTTCAGGCCTGGGTCAAGTACAAGGGACTGCGAGTCATTGTTATCTTTGAAGGCCGCGATGCCGCCGGCAAAGGCGGCACCATCAAAGCCATAACCGAGCGTGTCAGCCCGCGCGTTTTTCGATTGGTTGCGCTGCCGGCGCCTTCCGATCGGGAAAAAACTCAAATGTACATGCAGCGTTACATGCAGCATTTCCCGGCCGCCGGCGAAGTCGTGATTTACGACCGAAGCTGGTACAACCGAGCTGGAGTCGAGCACGTCATGGGCTTTTGCACGCCGGAGCAACACCGCGACTTTCTCAAAATCTGTCCTGAAGTGGAGCGTTACATCACCAGAGGAGGAATCCGGCTCGTTAAATTCTGGCTCGAAGTCAGCGACAAAGAACAAAAGCGGCGCTTCGAGGCGCGCATGGAAGATCCGTTGCGCCAGTGGAAACTGAGCAACATGGACCTCCCCTCGCGGGAAAGGTGGTTCGACTATTCGCGCGCCCGCGATTTGATGCTCAAAGCGACAGACACCAAATGGGCTCCTTGGTACATCGTCCGCTCGGATGACAAAAAGCGCGCCCGCCTCAACTGCATCCATCATCTCCTCGACTTGATTCCATACAAGAAGGTCCCGCGCGAAAAGGTCAAATTGCCCAAGCGTTCGATGAAGGGCGCCTATGACGACGAGGCAACCTTGAAAGGCCGCAAATTCGTCGCGGAGAAGTACTAACGCGAACGTCGCTTTCCATCGAAATCTCACGAGCGCCACCCTGAGTCGCCGAAAATAAAAACCGAAAAACCGAAAATACAATATGCGTATCCACTCCCCAAACAAACTCCTATGCGCTGCCCTGGTGGCAGCCAGCCAAATTGCCATTCAAGCGGCCGAAGAACCTCATCACGGTCCCATGTCCCGAGGAGAAGCCGTGCTGGTGTCCGTCACGGCTTCGGTCGAAGCCATCGACCCCGCCAACCGCGAGGTCACGCTTAAAGGCCCGCTGGGAAATGAGAACACCTTCGTCGTAGACCAGCGCGTAAAACGTTTCGACGAGATCAAGGTTGGAGATCTCGTGACGGCGGATTATTACATTTCGGTTGCGGCAGAACTGCGGAAGCCCACCGCCGAGGAAGAAGCGCATCCGCTTGTCGTCCTCGATGCCGCTGGCAAAGCGCCTCCCGGCACTTCGCCTGCAGCGGGTGGTCTGAGACGATTTAAAGTCGTTACTACCATTGAAGGCCTCGACCGCCCGACCCAAACCGTTACGCTCAAAGGACCGCGCGGACATTATATCACGGTGCGTGTGGCGGATCCTGCGCGGCTGACGCAAGCGCACATTGGGGAGCACGTCGTTGTGACTTACACGGAAGCTCTCGCCATTTCTTTGGAAAAAGCCACAAAGAAAAGTTCCGAGTAGAAAACTGACTGGTTTTGGAATCGGGACCGCTGCCCGCCAGGGACCAAAATCGAAATGAGCGCCGAGCAAACACAAGTGGCACAGGCTGGTGAGCAGCCGCGCAGCACAACCCCGGCGGGCAGCCCACAAGCCGGGACCGTCGATGCGACCCCTTCCTCCAAACGGGCGCTGGAACCTATCGAGCGCATCTCGGAGGTGCTCTTCGGCTTGATCATGGTGCTCACGTTTACTTGCACGTTTAGCGTTGCCGAAGCTGGTCGCGCCGAGGTGCGCACTCTGTTGCTCGGCGCTTTGGGCTGCAATCTCGCCTGGGGATTGATTGACGGCATCATGTACTTGATGGGTTGTCTCGCGGAGAAGGCCCGCTCGTTGAAGGTTTTGCACGCGATTCGTGGCACCGACGATCCGCAAAAGGCCCAGGGTATGATCGCGCAGGCCTTGCCGCCGGTGGTCGTCGCCGCACTGGACTCTGCCACCCTCGATGGTTTGCGCCGCCATTTGCAGCAATTGCCGGAGCCGCCATCGCATCCGCGGCTTACCAAACACGACTGGTTCGGCGCGACGGGCGTGCTGGTCCTGGTCGTTCTCTCGACCTGCCCCGTCGTCTTGCCTTTCGCCTTGATGCAAAATGCCATGCACGCCCAACGCGTTTCCAATCTGATTGCCGTTGGACTTCTGTTCTTGACCGGCTACGCATTTGGACGCTGCACCGCGTACCACCCCAGGGGGATGGGGTTGGCGATGGTCATCATTGGCGGGGCGCTCGTCGGAATCACCATCCTGCTCGGAGGATGAGAATCGGTCGCCCCATACTCATGGCCATTGGAGCTTCATTGTTGGCAGCCGTAGCACCGGGGCAGACGACAAATCAAGTGGCCGAAGTGCCGCCCGAAGCCCCGACCAATATGTGGTCTTTTTATGCCTCGGTTTATGGCTACATCGTTCCGGAATCTCGTGATTATGCCAATCTGAACTTCTCCGCCGATCGTGATTGGCTTCACCTCGAAGCCCGTTATAACTATGAGGCACTGGATAGCGGTTCGCTTTGGGTGGGATATAATCTCAGTTTCGGAGAGGAGCTAGTGGTCGATTTCGCGCCGATTTTGGGCGGTGTTTTCGGCAGTCTGACGGGAATCGCGCCCGGGTACAACTTCGCGCTGACCTATAAGCATTTCTCGCTTTCCAGCCAGAGTGAATTCGTTTTCGATACCGACGATTCGGCCAACAACTTTTTCTACACCTGGTCGGAAATAACCTACTCGCCCGTCGATTGGCTGCGGACGGGTCTGGTTATCCAGCGCACCAAAGCCTACAAATCGGACCTCGACATTCAGCGCGGCTTTCTCGTGGGCACTTCGTACAAGAAAGTCGATTTCACCACCTATGTTTTCAACCTCGGCTGGACCGACCCGACGGTCGTTCTGGCTCTCGGCTACAAGTTTTGAGTTCCAAGAGATTTGCTTCGCAAAACAACCAACAAACCAACGAAAGTAAACCATGAAAAAACCCAGTCTGAACAAAACGTTAACACTACTCGCCCTGACCGCAGGCACGGGCTTGCTGCTGGTCGGGTGCAAGACCTCAAACTATAAACAGGCCGATAAAACCGGCGAAGGAATCGCCACTTTCCGCGAGGAGATTCTCAACGGGAAGAAGGCGATTGATGCCACCATGGCCTCGCTGGGTCAGATCGAAGCCACCGCCGCTACTGACCCCCGCCCGGCTTTCGAGAAATACACCAAAGACGTGTCGAACCTCGCGTCGACAGCCGATAAAATCCGCAAACGCGGGCAGGACATGCGCGAGCAGGGCAAGGCCTATTTCGACCAGTGGGAGAAGCAAATGGCTGAGGTGAAGAACCCTGAAATCCAGGAGCTCGCCAAACAACGCAAAGCCAAACTCCAGCAAACATTCGACAATATTAAAACCGTGACTGAACCGCTGAAAGCGCAGTTCGATCCCTGGATGTCCGATTTGCAAGATCTGCAAAAGTATCTTGCCAATGACATCACGGTCAGTGGGGTCGATGCCGCAAAAGGTCTATTCAAGAAAGCTCAAGACTCGGGCATAGAAGTGCAAAAATCGATGGATGCTCTGATAAAGGAACTGAACACCATTTCGGCGACACTCACTGCCGCCAAAGCACCGCCGCCTCAACCGGCAACAGAAGAGAAGAAGTAGCCGCAGGGTATAAATGTGCGGGGCATGTGAAAGGCAGTTATGAGATTTAAGTCTATCCTCATTCTCCCCCTGGTCTTGACCGTCTCTTGTGCCAGTCCGCCGGAGGCGACGCAAGCCACCGTCGCTGCCCCCGTGCCTGTGCAACAGGTGACCACCCAGGTTTCAACTCAGACCACAACGACAACCGCGGCAGCTAAGACCGCCGCTCCTGCTCCGGCGTCGGTTTCTACCACGGCGCCGGCCGTTGCACCGGCTCCGGCCGCAGTGCAGGGTTCAACTGCCGCGCCCCCTCCGGCCGCCGCGCCCCAGGCGTCTGCGTCTGAGCTCGAGAAGCTGGCGATGCCCATCGCCCTGCATCCCGATCCACTCATCAGCATCCTCCTGCCCGCGGCGGCATATCCTTTGGAGATTGTCCAGGCAGCGCGGTTCGTCAAGGACACCAACAACATTCCCAAAATTGATGAGCAGGATTGGGACGAGAACGTGAAGGCGGTCGCCAAGTTTCCCCAGCTGATTGCTCAAATGGATGGCGACCTGCAGTGGACCATGAAACTGGGTCAGGCCTTTATCGATCAACCGAAAGCGCTGATGGACACGATCCAGGATTTGCGCGCCAAAGCCCAAAAGGCCGGAACATTGCGCACAACCGATCAGCAGACTGTTTCGGTCACCAACGTGATCACGATTCAGACCAATTATACCGAGGTGGTAACCGTGACGAATCAAGTGGTGCAAATAGTGCCGGCTAACCCGCAAGTGATCTATGTGCCAACCTACCCGCCGGTGGTTTATTATCCGCCGCCCGCGTATGTGTACAACCCGTACGCGCCGCTGGTGACGTTCGGAGTCGGCATGATGTGGGGAGCTGCTATCTCCCACTGGAATCATTGTGATTGGCACGGAGGCGGCGTCTACAATGACGTGGACGTCGATATCGATCGAAACGTTGACCGGGATCGCACGGTGAACCGCGGTGATCGGCCCGCACAAGGCGACCGAGCGGGTAATCGAGCCAGCAATACAGGCGCCCGGACTTCCCAGCAGAAATGGCAGCCGAACCAAAGTCGCCTCAATAAATCCGGCGCGCCCAGCGCCTCGACGCGAGAAGCACGTGGTTGGGGCGGGAGTTCAGGGGGAGCGAGCGGCGCGCGACCTTCCACCGGTGCTGTGGGCGGTTCCAGGCCTTCAGCCGGAACGCGCCCTTCTACGGGAAATGCGGGCGCGCGGCCGTCGACCGGAGCATCCACTGCCAATCGCGGGGCGTCCGCCTCGACGGCGAACCGGCAGAGTTCATTCGGCGGTTCCTCACGCCAAGGGAGCAGCAGCGCCTTTGGCGGTATGAACAGCGGTTCCGCCAGCCGCAACTACAGCAGTCGTGGCTCTTCCAGTCGTAGCGGGAGTTTTGGCGGATCGCGGGGAGGTGGCGGGCGCGGCGGCGGACGAGGTCGTTGAGATCTCTGACATAGACCAACTGAATTGTTTCATATGAGCTTGACCATGAAGATCTCCATCCTCTCTAGAAACTCGACGCGTTATCTTACGGCAGCTTTGCGATGCCCTCTGATTATTGCGGCTGCAGTACTGGCGTCTGGGGCTGTCTTTGCCGCCGAGGTCACGAAAACGTTTGCCACGCCCGATGAAGCTGCAGCAGCGCTCGCCGCCGCCGCTAAGGCCGAGGACCCGCAGGCCCTTCGAGCCATTTTTGGGCCGGCCGTCGAAGACATCGAAAACGCGGATCGTGTGCAAGCCACGAATGAGCTCCGCGTATTTACGACGGCGGTCGATCTGGGTTTCCACCTTTCGCGCGATTCCGCAACCAAATACGAGTTGATTGTGGGCACAAACGAATGGCCTTTTCCTATCCCTATCGTACAGCGTGACGGCCGTTGGTTCTTCGATACCGTCGCCGGCGAGGAGGAACTTTTAAACCGGCGTATTGGGAAAAATGAATTGGCAGTCCTCGACGTGATGCGAGCTTACGTGGATGCGCAACGCGAGTATGCCAGCCGCGACCGCGATGGCGACCAGGTGCTCGAGTATGCTCAGCGCCTCGCCAGTACGCTGGGCAAAAAAGATGGGCTATATTGGCCTCCGGATTTGGATGGTGAAATCAGTCCATTCGGGCCTTTCGTGGCCCATGCGCAGGCGGCAGGCTACTTCGGCGACACGCCCATTGATAAGCAAAGCCCGCAGCCCTACCAGGGGTACTTGTTTAAGATCCTCACCCGTCAGGGCAAACATGCGCCCGGAGGGAAATACGACTACATCATCAACGGAAACATGATCGGTGGCTTTGCCCTGGTTGCATGGCCCGCGGATTACGGCCAGTCCGGAGTCATGAGCTTCATCGTGAATCAGCAAGGCCGAGTATACCAAAAAGATCTGGGCACAGCGACCGCCAAAGTCGCCGGCAAGATGACCGAGTATGACCCGGATCCGTCATGGCATGTTTCTCCCGACTGACGGGAGTGCGCGATGAACGCCAACCCTCCCGCCGCAGAACCGCCTCCCGTTGAGGTCGTTCCGAAATCGACCAGACTGAAGCTGCCAGTGCCGGCCCTGAACTGGTTGCGGAGTTACAAAGGGCCGTGGCTGCGAGGCGATCTTGTGGCCGGCATAACACTCGCAGCCTACCTCCTGCCGGCTGCGCTGGGCGATGCCTCCCTGGCCAACCTGCCTCCGCAAGCGGGCTTATACGCCTGTCTTTTCTCCGGGCTCGTGTTTTGGCTTTTCTGCAGTTCGAAACATACCGTCATCACTATCACTTCCGCCATCTCGCTTTTAATCGGCTCATCTCTGGGTGAAATTGCGGGCGGCAACACCTCCCGATTTGGCGCGCTCGCGGCGGGGACTGCGCTGCTGGTTGCAGCCATCGCCTTCATCGCCTGGCTGGTCAAGGCGGGATCGATTGTGAACTTCATTTCGGAGAGTGTCATGGTCGGCTTTAAATGCGGTGTCGCTCTTTGTCTGGCCAGCACTCAACTGCCGAAACTCTTTGGGTTTCACGGCGCTCACAGCGATTTTTGGCACAACAGCGCCTATTTTTTTCAGCACCTGAATGAAACCAACCCGGCTTCACTCACAACTGGCCTCACTGCGTTGGCAGTCCTGGTGTTGGGGAAGGTATTCCTGAAAAACAAGCCGGTCGCACTATTCGTGGTGCTTGGCGGTATTTTTGCCTCCTCGTGGCTTTCGCTTGGAACGCGCGGTGTTGCCATGCTGGGCGAGGTTCCCAAAGGACTGCCGATGATGGGGCTTCCCGCCATCGGGTTGGAGGACCTCAATGAACTGCTCCCGCTGGCGTTTGCCTGTTTCCTGCTCGGAGCGGTTGAGACAGCGGCCATCGGCAGGATGTTCACGGCCAAGCACGGGGGCCGGCTCGATGCCAACCAGGAATTCCTTGCCCTTTCCGCTGCCAACCTTGTCGCTGGGTTTGGAAGAGGCCTGCCCACGAGCGGCGGCATGTCTCAATCACTGGTCAACGAAGGTGGAGGTGCGCGCACTCCTCTTTCAGGCGCAATCGCTACTGGCTTTATTTTGATCGTCGTCCTGTTCTTCACGCATCTGCTTCGCGCGCTGCCGCAGCCGGTGCTCGCCGCCGTGGTTCTGGTCGCGGTTGCTGGATTATTCAAGGTCTCGGCGCTCCAGCAACTTTGGCGCAGTGATCGGCGCGAGCTTGTTGTCGCGGGCGCCGCCATCCTTGGAGTGCTTGGCTCCGGCCTGCTCCGCGGCGTGATGATTGGCGCGGTCATTTCGCTCATTCAACTCCTGCGTCGTGCGTCCCGTCCCCACGTCGCTTTTCTCGGCCGCATTCCAGGGACGCGGCGCTTCTCCGATCGCGAACGTCATCCGGATAATGAGCTGATTCCCGGCATCCTGATATTCCGCCCCGAAGCCAGTCTGATTTATTTCAATGTCGACCATGTGCGCGACACGATCACGCAACGAGCGCTTGGCGAAAGTCCGCTCCCGTCGTTGGTTATCATCGACCTTTCCGCGGCTCCTCATGTCGACCTGCAAAGCGCCCATGCGCTGGCCGGACTGGCGGATGAATTGAGCGACTCCGGCATGCGCGTTCAAGTGGTCGAAGCGCGTTCGTCGGTTCGTGAACGCCTGCGCGGTGAAGGTCTGGACGAGCGCCTCGGCGGGATCAGCCGATTTACTTCGGTCGCGGATGCCGTGGAGAGCATTCATAAACCGGCAAGGCCTCATGTTCACTAATTCGGGAACAAGAGTAAAACCATGACGATTGCCAGGCGCTTGATCATCCTTGTGGCGGTGCCGTTAATCGCTCTCGTTGGCATGGGAATTTTCGCTCGCCTGCAGTTGTCACACATCGAAGAACGTACCCGATTTGTTTCCGAGATGCAGATCCCAAGCCTGGTGGCCTTGGGCGATCTCTCTAGAACTTTTTCTGAGTTACGACTACACGTGCGGGATCATTTGTTGGCCACCAACCAGGAAGCTCAAACGAAAGCCCAATTGGCCTTCGATCAGACCGAGGCGGACGTGTCTCGGATGCTGCGTGATTATGGGGACCGGTTGATTTCGGACGAAAAAGACCGGCAGCTATGGAGCGATTTTCAGAATGCCTACCGCGACTACGTCGCGGGGGCCAGACAGTGCCTCACGCTAGCCGGCCAAGGGCGCCGTGACGCGGCGACGGACCTGCTTCACGGTGCAATGGCAGAATCAGCCGATCACCTCGGCAAGGCTTCCACTGAATGGATCCGCTACAACCAAAACCTTGCGAGCGTTGCGGGCAACCAGGCCATCCAGGCTGTAAGCGAGTCGACTTGGAGGATGCTCGTTGCAAATTCAGTTGCTGTCGCACTTACCGGTTTGTTGGGTTACGCGACCTTCCGTCGAATCGTCCGCCCGATTCAGGCGCTCCAAAGTTCCGTAAATGCAATTGCCGCGGGTGATTATGCTAAAGAAGTCCCGTTTACCTCGGCTACCGATGAAACTGGTGCTCTCGCTCGTTCGATCGACATTCTTAAGAGTGGTGCTGCCGCCATGGACCAGCAGCGCTGGGTAAAATCGAACGCCGGCAAACTCACCTCGGATCTGCAGGTTGCCACGTCTCTGCCGGAGTTCGGACAAAAGCTCGTGTCCGGGTTGGTTCCGTTGCTGGGTGGAGGCGTCGCCGGGTTTTATCAGTTTGAAGCGAATAGCGGCAGGCTCAAACGAATCGCGGCGTACGGTCTAGCAGAAGATGCAAGTATTAGGGGAACGTTTGGCCTGGGTGAAGGCCTCGTGGGCCAATGCGCTCTCGAGCGGAGGACCGTTCAATTGACGGCTCTGCCCCCAGCCTATCTGCGAGTTTCGTCAGGTCTGGGTTCGGCGCTGCCTACTCAGGCGGTGGCGTCGCCATTGCTATCTAAAGATTCGTTGCTCGGCGTAATCGAGATCGCCATGTTCCGCTCTTTGGCACCTCAACATGAGGCGTTGCTGCAGGAATTGTTGCCGGTCATCGGAATGAGCCTCGAGGTCCTGGTGCGCAATTTGCGAACCCAGGAGCTGTTGGCCCAAACCCAGGAGCAAGCACGCCAGCTTGAGGAACAGACGGCCGAGCTGACTCAGTCCCAGGAAGAGTTGCTCACCCAAAAGGAAGAATTGCTGACCCAGAAGGGGGCGTTGATGAATCAACGCGAGCAACTCAAGGCCAGCGAAGAACGCTCGCGGCTCCTGCTCGAATCGAGTGCCGAAGGGATTTTTGGCACGGATATCGAGGGCCGAATCACTTTCATAAACCCCGCTGCCTGCCGGATGCTCGGGTTCACGGCCGAGGAGCTAATCGGGCAACCCTCACATGCCACCTTCCATCACCATCGGCCCGATGGCAGTCTGTATCCGAAAGAAGAGTGCCCCATGTACGCCGCCTACAAACAAGGCAAGGCGAGCCGGATCGATGATGAATTCCTCTGGCGCAAAGACGGTATCGGGTTGCCGGTCGAGTACGGCGCCACACCGATGCTAAAAGATGACACTGTGGTCGGCTCCGTCGTTAGTTTCACCGATATCACTCTGCGCAAGCAGGTTGAGGCTGACTTGCAGCGGCGCAAAGACGAACTCCAGCGTATCAACTTTCAGGCCGACACTGCACTGGACCTGACCAAAGCCGGTTACTGGCATGTGCCCCTGGATGGGGCCGGCTATTACAACTCATCCGAGCGGGCGGCGCGGATTTTCGGCGAGCCGCTCGTGCCCGATCTGCGTTACTCACTCAGCGAATGGATCGAACACGTGCGCCAGGGCGACGAGGCGGCCGCCAAAATCACGATCGAAAAGTTCGAAGCCGCTGTCGCGGGGAAAATCCCGGTCTATGACGCCACCTACGCTTACAAACGGCCTGTGGACGGGCGCGTGGTTTGGATCCACGCCTTGGGCCATGTCGTCAAGGACGAGAACGGCGTACCCAGGAACATGTTTGGTGTCACCCAAGACATCACCGACTTTAAGCTGCTCGAGATGGAACTCACTGGGGCCAAACAAAAGGCTGAGGAAGCGACCCAAATGAAGTCCATGTTCCTCGCGAACATGAGTCACGAAATTCGCACGCCGATGAACGCCATTATCGGCTTGTCGCATCTCGCCCTTAAAACTCAGCTCACCCCCAAGCAGCGCGACTACGTGAGCAAAGTGCACAATGCCGGCACATCCCTGCTGGCCGTGATCAACGACATTCTTGATTTCTCAAAGATCGAAGCCGGCAAGCTGGAAATCGAGACCACCGATTTCAAGCTGGACGAAGTGATCAGTTCGGTGACCACGCTGACGGCTCAAAAAGCTCACGAGAAGGGATTGGAATTCCTTGCCCATGTCGCGCCCGGCATTCCCGAGCACCTCCTTGGCGACCCGCTCCGGCTCGGGCAGATCCTGACCAACTTCGTCAACAACGCCGTTAAATTCACCGAGCGCGGCGAAATCCGTTTGGACATTCAACTGCTCGAACGCACCGGCGAAAAGGTGCAGCTCAAGTTCGCCGTCCGCGATACCGGTATGGGTATGACGCGCGAGCAAGCCGCCAGGCTTTTCCAGCCCTTTACCCAGGCAGATATGTCCACCACTCGGAAACACGGTGGCACTGGATTGGGCCTGACCATCTGCCTGCGCCTGGTCGAATTAATGGGAGGGAAGATTTGGCTCGAGAGCGAACCAGGTGTCGGGAGTGTGTTTTTCTTCACCGTCTGGCTCGGCGTTGGCACCGAAAAAGGAGCCGGCAAAATCGTTCCCGAACGCCTCGCCAAACTTCGTGTGCTTGTGGTGGATGACAACCCAACGGCTCGCGAGATCCTTCAAGAACCCTTGAGCACCGTAGTCACCAAGGTGGATGCGGTCGCTTCCGGCGCGGAGGCTATCGCTAGCATCCGGCAGCATGACCCACAGGAACCCTACGACATTGTATTCATGGACTGGCGCATGCCCGGCATGGATGGGTTGCTCGCCAGCAGGCATATTAAAAGCGACGAAACCTTGAGCCACCAGCCTGCCATTGTGCTGGTGACTGCCTTCGGGCGCGAGGAGGTGCGCGAGGAAGCCGAGCGGCTGCAATTGGATGGTTTTCTGGTCAAACCGGTGACCAAGTCGATGATCGTCGACACACTGGTCAACGTCTTCGGTCATTCGGGCGAAGAGAGCGCGGTTTCATCAGAAACTCAGCAATCTGCTTTGCTTCGGGGCGCGCGCATCCTGTTAACCGAGGACAACGAGATTAATCAACAGATTGCTGTCGAGCTTCTCGAAGGCGTCGGGGCCACGGTGAAGGTCGCCAATAATGGACGCGAAGCCGTCGAGATCCTGGCTGGCGGTCCACAGCCGCCGCCTTTCGACGTTGTCTTGATGGACCTGCAGATGCCGGAAATGGATGGCTATCAAGCGACGGCCAAACTCCGATCCGATTCACGCTTCGCCACACTCCCGATCATCGCCATGACCGCCCACGCCACCATCGAGGAGCGCCAGCGTTGCCTCGCGGCCGGGATGAACGATCACATTTCTAAACCGATCGAGCCGGCCAACCTCTTCGAGACCGTGGGACGCTTTTGTAAAAATCCGCCTCCCGCTTCCTCGCCCCTGAACGGCGACACCGTTGTTGAAGCGCCGGCGAAGTCTGCCGACCCGGATTTGCCGTCCATTATTGGTCTCGACATGGCGGACGGCCTTTCTCGCGTCGCCGGGAATCGGAAGCTATATCGAAAGATCCTTCGACAGTTCCTTGAGCAGCAAGGCCCATCCGTCCAGCAAATAAACAGCGCCCTGATTCAAGGCGATGTCGCCCTTGCCGAGCGCCTCGCTCATACGCTTAAAGGAGTCGCCGGCAACCTCGGCGCCAAACCTGTCCAGGCCGCCGCGGCTAATCTGGAGAAACTCATTCGCAACCAGGCCGCGACTGCTGAAATCGACGCAGCGAAAGCCCAGGTTTCTGCAGCGCTGGATCCCTTAATCGCCCAATTGCAGAAAGCTTTGGATGCTACGGAGCCCGAAAACGCCGTGGCGCCGGGGATGCCGACTGCGAATGCGAATGCGGAGCAAGTGCGGACTTCGGCTGAACAGTTGGCGAAACTGCTCACCGATTTCGATTCCGGCGCGACTGACTTCATCGAGACCAATCAGGCAACGTTGCGCGTTTTATTTCCCAATGACTCCTGGTCCGCCTTTGAGAAGCTCGTGCAAGGCTATGCCTTTGCCGATGCCCAGGCGCAACTCGAGCAAGCACTCAAGAAATTATCGCCTGGATGAAAAGCCTCGCTGAATGCCGCGTATTGCTCGTGGATGATGCCAAAACCAACCTGGACATCCTGGTCGAAGGCTTAAAGTCCGATCATAAGCTTAGCCTTGCTTTGAATGGCCAGATGGCCCTTGAAGCTGCTCGACGCACGCCGCCCGATCTGGTGCTCCTCGACATCGTGATGCCGGGGATGGACGGTTATGAGGTTTGCCGTCAACTGCGGGCAATGCCGGAGACGGCTGAGGTGCCCATCATGTTTCTCTCTTCCCTGGAGGAAGTGCAGAACAAGACGCGCGGTTTTGAGGCCGGTGCCAATGATTATCTGACCAAGCCATTCGAAATGCTCGAAGTGAAGGCGCGCGTGCGCTCCTTGCTCAAGGCCAAGGCGTACGGTGATGCGGTAAAGGAGCAGATGGCCAGCGAACTGCGCGTGGCGCGCGAAATTCAGATGGGCATGCTGCCCCATGCCTTCGCCGCGTTCGAGCATGCCTATGGCATCGAATTTAGCGCGTTGATTGAGCCGGCGCACGAGGTGGGTGGTGATCTTTATGGCTTGTGCGCCGCGGGGCCCGAGCGGTTGGTGTTGTTCCTGGGGGATGTTTCGGGCAAAGGCATCCCGGCTTCCATGTTCATGGTGCGCGCCATGAGCCTCGCTCAGCTATTGGCGCGCGATCTCGCCGAACCCGAACGAATTCTGGCCCGCCTCAATGATGAGCTGGCTGCCGACAACCCCTCCGGCATGTTTGTTACTTTCTTGTGCGGAGTGTATGAGCCGAAGTCCGGCCGGTTTACCCTGGCCAACGGCGGACATTGCCGTCCGGTGCTCCTTGCCTCTGGCGCACCGCCCCGCTGGGCGGTTCGGAATTTAGGTACGGCTCTTGGCTTCGAACCCGGCCTCCAATTTGAGCGCACGGAGTTCGTGCTGGGTGAGGGAGATATGCTGCTCTTTTACACCGATGGCGTGAACGAGGCCTTTAATTCCGAAGAAGAATGTTACGGCAATAACAGATTGTTGGTGGATGCAGGTGAGTTGGGGGGGCAAAGAGCCGCCGGCGTTACTTCGGGACTATTAAAGAAGGTCCGCGCATTTGC
Source organism: uncultured Verrucomicrobiota bacterium (assembly GCA_964623885.1). GTDB lineage: Bacteria > Verrucomicrobiota > Verrucomicrobiia > Limisphaerales > UBA8199 > CAZUVM01. The sequence goes on along the minus strand of CAZUVM010000024.1, from coordinate 7,108 downwards.
CGGAACGGCTCCGCAATCGGACGATATTGCGATTTTGGCCCTCAAAGTCAGCCACAACAGCAGAAGCGCTCACCCCAAGGAGGGCCTATGACTCTCGAACTCCAGGCTACGCCCCAGGAAGTCATGCGCGCCGTCGAAACCTTCCAGGACTTTGGGCGCAAACATAAGCTCGACGAACGCGTGATTTTCGGTCTGGCGCTCGCCCTCGAGGAATGCGGCAGCAATATCGTTGATCACGGATACAAACGAGACCCGTCGCAAAAGCTGCAAGTGATCCTGGATCATACTGGAAATACCGTGACCATTGAGTTGCGCGATCGTGGCCCTGAATTTGATCCGACACGCCGGCTTATCGACAACACTCGGACCGACGATCCGGAACGCCCCCCGGGAGGCTGGGGAATTTCACTCGTTCGGCATTATGCCGACGAAATCCATTACCGGCGCGAAGCCGGCCAGAACGTCCTGCGCCTGACAAAAAACCTGCCTGCCAGGCCGGCTTCCTCATGAATTCACAACCGCGTCATAACCTAATGCCTTTTCGGTTCAAGCGATTGCCAAGCTTTGGGTCTGCTCATTTCACCAAAATAAAAAACTAAATCACACAAATCTATGCCACTCGAAATCCAAATCCTGAAGGACGCCGGTTCCCAAACTACCGGCGCTGTCACCGTTAAGCTGACCGGCAGCCTCGACACGGTCACCGCGCCGGAACTCGAGCGCCAGCTCACGCCGGTGCTCGCTAGTGGCGTCACGGAGTTGGTGTTTGATCTCGCGGGCTTGAAGTTCATCAGCAGCGCCGGTCTGCGGGTGATCTCGACCGCCCGCCGCCAATTGAAAGAGCGCGGGGGCCAGGCCTCTTTCATAAATCTCCAGCCTCAAATCCAGGAAGTCTTTGACATCATGAAAGCGCTGCCGGGGATTGCCATTTTCAAAGACGTCGCGGAATTGGATCGCTACCTGGCCGCTCGCCAACGCTCCCACACGAAGCCCAATTAAAAGTGGCTCCATGAGCAGCCGTGTCCTGGTAGTAGACGATACCCCGGCCAATATCCAGGTGCTCTCCAGCACCCTGAAAGATAAAGGGTACCAAATCAGCGTTGCCACCAGCGGCCCGCAGGCGCTCAGCGCGGTCGGCCGGCTGCAACCGGATTTAATTCTCCTTGATGTAATGATGCCGGAAATGGATGGCTTCGAAACCTGCCGCCGGCTGAAGGAATCGGATCTCACCCGCGATATCCCAGTGATTTTTTTGACCGCGCGCACTGAGACGGCAGACATTGTCCGCGGGTTTGAAGCCGGCGCTGTCGATTACGTGGCCAAGCCCTTCAATGCTTGGGAACTGTTGGCGCGCGTAAACACACACCTGACCGTCGACCAGCTCCGCCGATCCCTTGCCGCAAAGAACGCCGAGTTGGCGCGCGCCCACGAGTTGGTGCGGCGCGCGTTTGGGCGGTACGTCTCCGAGGAAGTAGCCGAATGTTTGCTGCGAAATCCCGAAGCCCTCCAATTGGGCGGCGAAGAGCGCGAGGTCACGATCCTGATGTCGGACTTGCGCGGCTTTACGGCGATGGCGGCTCGCCAAAAACCTCAGGAGGTGATCGAGTTCCTTAATTTATACCTCGAAACAATGGTGGATGTCATCAGTCGCTACGAGGGGACGATTGACGAAATCATCGGGGACGCGATCCTCGTTTTGTTTGGTGCCCCGGTCAAATGCGAGGATCACGCCGGCAAAGCGGTCGCGTGCGCACTCGCCATGCAGTTGGCAATGCCCGGGGTGAATCAGCGCCTTATTGCCAAAGGCGCGGCCGAGCTCGAAATGGGCATTGGTGTCCACACCGGACACGTCATCGTCGGCAATATTGGTTCGGCGCGACGGACAAAGTATGCCGCCGTTGGCTCGACCGTGAATCTTGCGGGCAGGATCGAGTCGTTCACCACCGGCGGTCAGGTCCTGATCTCGGACAGCACACGCGAAAAGGTCACTGCGCCGCTTGGCATTAATCGGCAATTCAAGGTCGAGCCCAAAGGAGCGGCCCACTCTTTGCTTCTCCATGAGGTTGGCAATATCGGCGCTCCCTATAACCTGGCATTGGCCTCCAGCTCTGCGGTTTTGGTGCCCATCGCCAGGCCCATTCCTGTCCACTTTACGGTGCTCGAAGAAAAATTTGTCGGTCGAACGGTCTATCAAGGCAGGTTGGTTACCGTCTCTGAGTCCGAGGCCGGTATTGAATCCGATTTGGCTGTTGTTCCCCTTAGCAACTTAAAAATCGAGCTGGAGCCGGTTGTGGGTGTTTCCCCCGGCGGCGAGATTTATGGCAAAGCTGAAGGCGAGGCACCAGGCGCGTCGAAGGCTACACTGGTACGCTTCACCTCCGTTTCTCCCGAACTCAAGCTCTGGGTGCGCCAACTCGTCGCGTCTCATGCAACTGCCCCCGGTCAACCCCCACAATCCAAAAGCGTAGGATTATGACAACGTCCATTCAGGAATCCAAAGGCTCGGCTTTATTGGCCGATCTGCTGTCGGTGCTGGTGCAAAACAAAGGCTCCGACTTGCACATCCAATCGGGCGAAGTGCCCATCGGACGATTCAATGGTCAACTCGGCCGCTTTGAACTGCCGCCGGTGAGCGAGCAGGATGTCCTCCTGATCGCCCGCGAAGTTCTCGGCAGCGACGAAAAAATGGAAGAGTTTCGTGCCGTCAAGGACTGCGACGCGGCTATTGCCATTCCTGATCTTGGACGTTTTCGTGTCAATTTGTTCTATCAGCGAAATCTTCCGGGCCTGGTATTGAGAACGATCGGGACGACTATCCCTACCATTGAGCAACTGGAGCTGCCTCCAGTCCTCAAGACCATCGCTGCCTCCATTGATGGCCTGGTGCTCGTGACCGGAGCGACCGGCAGCGGCAAATCCACGACCCTTGCTGCGCTCATTGACCATATTAATTCCACCGAGGCCTGTCACATCATGACCCTGGAGGACCCGATCGAATTCGTGCACACGAATAAGTTGGCCCTCATTAACCAGCGCGAGATCTCGGTCGATTCATCCACCTTTGCCTCGGCCCTCAAACACGTGCTGCGCCAGGACCCCGATGTCATTCTGATTGGCGAAATGCGCGACATGGAGTCCGCTTCGGTGGCGCTTACCGCTGCCGAGACTGGCCATCTGGTCTTTGGCACGCTGCACACGCAAGATGCCCCTGAGTCCCTTGAACGTCTCATCAATCTCTTCCCCACCGACCGCGTCCCGCAGGTCCGCATGCAGTTGTCACTCGGGCTGCGTGCCATTATATGTCAGAAACTATTACCCCGAACGGGCGGCGGCCGAACCGCGGCGATGGAGATCTTGCTCAATAGCCCGCGGATCAGAAAACTGATCCTGGAAGGCGACACAACCAAAATTCCGGCTGCCATCCAATCCTCTCGCTCTGAAGGGATGCAGACCTTCAACCAGGCCTTGGTCGATCTTGTGAAAGCCGGTCGAATCGAGGAAGCGGAAGCATTACGCAACTCTCCCAAACCCGATGAATTGAAGATGAACCTCAAAGGAATCTTCTCCGGCACTTCGGCTATGACCTGAGATTTCCGTATCACCGAGAACCTGAAACTAACCACAGCCAAACCTACATCACTATGGACCTTGCTGACCTGCTTAAACATGCCGTCGAAAGCGGTGCTTCCGATTTGCATCTGACTGCCGTCCGTCCGCCGATGGTTCGCATCAGCGGCAAACTGATTCCCAGCGGTTTCGACACCGAGCTGACGCCGGACGATACCAAAGCCCTCATCTATAGCATCCTCACCGACGATCAAAAGGCCAAGTTCGAGGAAGAACATGAACTGGATTTTTCCATTGGCATTCCCGGCATCTCGCGTTTCCGCGTAAACGTATTCATGCAGCGTGGCTGTGTGTCGGGTGTGTTTAGGACGATCGGCGAAAACATTCCTTCTTGCGATGACCTTGGTCTGAGCGACCCGGTTAAGCAGCTCGCGCTCCTGCCGCGTGGGCTGGTGTGCGTGACCGGCCCGACCGGGTGTGGCAAATCCACCACCCTTGCCGCCATGATCAACCTGGTGAACCAAGAACGGGACGGGCATATCATCACGATCGAAGACCCGATCGAGTTCCTGCATCCCCACATTCGCTCGACGATTAACCAGCGCGAATTGGGCTCGGATACCTATTCGTTTCCACGTGCGCTGAAATCCGTGCTGCGCGAAGATCCCAATGTCATTCTGGTCGGCGAGATGCGGGACCTCGAGACCATTGCCGCGGCCCTGACGCTTGCCGAAACGGGTCACCTGGTCCTCTCGACCCTGCACACCCAGGATGCCGCGCAAACGGTTGACCGCATCATTGACGTCTTTCCTCCCTACCAGCAGGAGCAAATCCGGGTCATGCTGGCTTCCACCCTCAAGGGAGTCGTCTCGCAGGTGCTGCTTCACAAGGCCGACGGGCAAGGGCGAGTTGCTGCGCGCGAAATCCTCATCGTCACTCCCGCGATCGCGGCGCTCATTCGTGAGGGCAAAACACACCAGATTTATTCCGCCATCCAGACCGGGGCCAATTATGGGATGTGCACGATGGAAAAGTCGCTCGCTGAACTCCATGCCGCCGGCTTGGTCACTGACGAAGATGCCCTCGGCAAGGCCAATCATCCGCAGGAGCTGCGCGCGGTCATTTCACCTCGGAAGCAATACACGTTGCAATGACCCGTCATTTGTTGGGGAGGACCTATGAACACTGAAGAACTCAAAAAAGTCGCTTTGCTGCAAACAATCGACGACCAAACCCTCGCCCGCCTCGCCACCGTTCTGGAGACCAAAGACTACGTCGACGGCGCGTCCGTATTCGATGAAGGTGCCCCCGGCGACAGCATGTATTTCATCGTGCATGGTCGCGTCCGGATCGAAAAACGATCGCACGCTGCTGGTTCCCTTCATAAAACCCTTACGGTTCTGGATGCCGGTGACTACTTCGGTGAGATGGCGCTGCTGGATCAGAAGCCGAGGTCCGCTTCGGCAGTAGTGACCGGCTCCGCAAGGATCCTCCGTTTGTCAAAAAGCACTTTTGATGACCTGCAGCAAACCAGCAGCCACGCGGCCACTGAATTGATGTTTGCCATGATTCGTACCTCGGGTGATCGCATCCGTCGCTTGAGCTCCCAGGTGGTTGTTTATGATGAGGTCGGCAAAGCCATCGGCGAGGCCCGCGACCTCGACGAATTGCTGAACGTCATCCTACAGCAGCTCTCCTCGGCAACGGGTGCGGATTGGGGGTTGATCGTGCTTCGGTCCCAGTTTTCGGATCGATTGGAGGTCCGCAGTCATTCCAACCTGGCATTGACCGACGAACAAAAAGAGGCGATCGGCAGCGGGCAAGGTTTTCTGGAACCCGCTCTGCGGAATTCAGAAGGCCAGCTCGTCGATCAGTTTCGCGAAACGGAACCGTTCAAGAACTGCCGGCAAATCGGCTTCGAGTCTCCTTCCATGCTCTTATTGCCCATTGCGCGGGAGAGCCAACTCCTCGGCCTCATCGTCCTCGGTGGCCGCGAGCCCGCCCAATTCGATCTCGACGCGCTCAATCTTGCCCGCGGCGTGGCGCGGCAAGCAGCCCAAGCCATCCTAAACGCGCGCCATCGCGAAGAGGAACACGCGCGCTCGCGCCACTCGCGGCAATTCGTGCGGTTCTGAGCCGAAACAATGCAGTCGTTTTCGGGGACCGCGCCCGCCTCGGGCGCTGCCAACCGGCGCCCCCGCCGGTTGGTTCGTATTCGCCAAGCTCACCAAATAGTGAGTAGAAATGACGAAGCGGAATGCGGTGGCGAGGGCGCCAACCGTTGCGCCCGAGGCGGGCGCGCTCCCTTCCGATTGAATCGTTCCGGCTGAGGTCTACTTCTGATTCGCCAGCCGGGCGAACAGGATGGAATCCTCGTAGCGCTTCGTCAGCGTCCGCACCCGCCCGGTAATCGTTTTATTGAGCCCTAATAGGAACGGCGCGGCGAGCGCCGGCGCTTCCTGGAATAATCTCTTCAATGCGGCCGACGATATCTTAAGCAAAACGGTTTCCGTGTTTGCGATTACATCCGCGGACCTCGCGCTTTCGTCTATGACCGCCAGTTCTCCAAAGCACTCACCCACCCCCATGGTGGCCAGCGTCGATTCCTTTCCGCCCACCATAATCCGCGCGCGCAGCTCCCCCTGCAGTACCAGGAACATCGCGTCCCCGTGCTCGCCTTTGTTGAAAACCGATGCGTTCGGCAACAATTTGAGCACCTCCATGTATTGAAGGAACGATGCCAGTTGCCGCTCGTCCATGTTCGCGAAGATCTTTATCCGTGCCAGAGATCCCGGGCTGATGCCGTGGGCCGGCGCCGCCGCTGTAGCGCCGGCCGTTTTCGACTTGAACAAAATCTTGAGCTCCGAAATGTCGGCCGCCCGCGCCCATTCACCCTTGTCCTCCCGATACACCCATGAGTTTCGTAAAACGCGCCCCTGTCGGATCCAATCCACCAGGCCCGGTAATTCCACCGGCCCATACGAAATATTGTCATTGCCCCAGGTGCGATAATAAACGGCCGGATTGGCTTCCATAGGTTGTAGGTTCGTTCTTTTTGCCTGCTGTAGCTTACAGAAATGCTAATCGCTTCACCAAATAATGGGCAAGCACTATCTGTTGCAATGAGAGAGCAATGCTGATGCTCAGCTCACCAATCGCTGACTCCGCTCACCGGCGACCCGATTAAGCCTCCCGCAGTTTCTTTTCCAGCCCGGCGCGTTCGTCTTCGCTGATGGGCGGTGAGGCGGCAGAGCGTGGCGAGGGAGCCGGAGAATTTGTTGGGGTCGGAAGCGAGCTGCTGCTGGACCTCGGGTTTGAGGAGGTATCGAGAGATGTTGGCAGCGGCAAGGGCTGAACTTGGCAGGCAGAACACGACCATCGGTGGTCTTGTTCCCGGGGTGATGAAGCCGACAGGCCGAGCCCTGGGCAGCGATCATCGTGGCAGAGAAAGAGTGGCTGCTCTATCCGTCAGGACTGCCAGGAACCGCCGGACGCGGACCCGCATGTCCGGTGGTGTGGGAGGCGGGGGGAGAAATCCCCC
>CAZUVM010000023.1:0-9454 GCA_964623885.1 uncultured Verrucomicrobiota bacterium | reverse complement strand
TGGAACTGACCAAAGGTGAAGAATGGGAGTGGTCGGTGGAGGACAAAAACACTCTCGTGCTGACCCGAAAAACCAAGAAACCACGCCGTAAATTACGTGCCTCTTAGGTTGACGCGTATGCGCTGAAGCGGGGTGTTAATGCACCTTTTCGTTGAACGGCCCTTCACGCTTCACCTTTCCTCGAATTGAACCAACTGGGCTCCGGCGGGCCACATCTTTAGCCAATATCCACTATACCGGAAATTCCTCTTGCATACCGGAAGAAGTTGTGTGTACTATACTGGAAACATATCCGATAAACTAGAATAAGGCCTATGAAAGCTTTGGTTAAGAAGGAACGCAAACCGGGTCTGTGGCTCGAGGAAGTGCCGCGCCCGGAGGTGGGCATCAACGACGTGCTGATCCACGTCGACCGCGCCGGTATCTGCGGCACCGACCTCCACATTTACAAATGGGACGATTGGGCCCAAAAGACCATTCCTACCCCCATGGTCATCGGCCATGAGTTCGTCGGCGAGGTGGCCGAGGTCGGCGCCAATGTTAAAGATTTCTTTCCCGGCGAAGTCGTCAGTGCCGAAGGCCATGTCGTGTGTGGCCGCTGCCGAAACTGCCTGGCCGGGCGTCGCCACCTCTGCAAAGACACGCAGGGTATCGGCGTGAACCGCCCCGGTGCGTTCGCCGAGTATATCTCGGTCCCCATGACGAATGTCTGGCACCACCGCAACGGCATCGACCGCGATGTGGCCTCCATCTTCGACCCCTTCGGCAATGCCGTGCATACCGCTCTGTCGTTCCCGTTGCTCGGCGAAGACGTGCTTATTACCGGCGCCGGTCCCATCGGCATTATGGCCACGGCCGTAGCGCGCCATGCGGGCGCCCGTTTCGTCGTGGTTACCGACGTGAACGATTTCCGGCTCGACCTCGCTCGCCAAATGGGCGCCACCGTGGCTCTCAACATCAAACAGGGTCGAACGCTGAAAGATGTCCTGAAACAATTGGGCATGAAGGAAGGATTCGATGTCGGCCTCGAAATGTCCGGTAACCCCGCCGCCCTGCGCGACATGATCGACAACATGTGTCACGGCGGCAAAATCGCCATGCTCGGCATCCCTTCGGAGGCGGTGCCGTTCGATTGGAACAAAGTCGTTTTCAACATGCTTACGATCAAAGGCATTTATGGCCGCGAAATGTACGAGACCTGGTACAAAATGACGGTGATGCTCGAAACCGGCCTCAACATCAAACCCGCCATCACCCATCGCTTCCACTTCACCGAATTTGAAAAAGGCTTCGAGGTCATGCTCAGCGGCAAGTCGGGCAAAGTGATCCTCAATTGGAGGTAGCGCCGCGCTCATCGAGCGGTTACATCAGTTGCATGCGTTCCTCGTACGCTGAGAATGAAACCTGGTTTTTGGGCGGCGGCGAAACATCCGCCGACTCTGTAGCGCAGGCCGCCGAGCCTGCTGTATCGCAGGCTTCAAGCCTGCGAACGCTTGAAGCAGGCGCAGTAACGAAGCTTAGCCGACTCGGAGGCTGACGAAACAGCACGTTCTCTAGCGGAGGGCCACCGAGGTCTGCGCTTGTTGTTTTGTGAAATGTCGGGCTACGAAACTTGCAACGGTCGCTTTGATCTATGACTCATGAATTCAAAGAGCACCTGTCAGACCAACTGTCAGCCATTCGCTCTGCCGGCACTTACAAGAACGAGCGCGTAATCATGACGCCGCAAGGCGTCACCATCCGCGTAGCGGACGGCAAGCCCGTCCTGAATCTTTGCGCCAACAATTACCTCGGCCTGGCCCAGGATCCCGCGGTCGCCGCCGCCGCCAAAGCGGCCATCGATCAATGGGGCTACGGCCTCGCCAGCGTCCGCTTCATTTGCGGCACTCAAGGCGTCCATAAACAACTTGAAGGGCGCCTGACCGAATTCCTCGGCACCGAAGACACCATCCTTTATTCCTCCTGTTTCGACGCTAATGGTGGGCTGTTCGAGACTTTGTTGGGCTCAGAAGACGCAATCATTTCGGACGAACTCAACCACGCCAGCATCATCGACGGCGTTCGTCTCTGCAAAGCCCAGCGCTACCGTTATTCGAACAACAACATGGCCGATCTCGAGGCGCGCCTGAAAGAGGCGGCGAGCGCACGCTTCCGGCTCATCGCTACCGACGGCGTTTTTTCCATGGACGGTTATATCGCTAACCTCCCCGGCATTTGCGATCTGGCGGACCGTTACCGCGCGCTCGTCATGGTGGATGACTCGCACGCTGTCGGGTTCTTCGGCCCGCGCGGGCGCGGCACGCCGGATTACCACAACGTGATCGGCCGGATCGATATCCTGACCGGCACGCTGGGCAAAGCGCTCGGCGGCGCGAGTGGCGGTTACACCAGCGGTCGCAAAGAAATTATCGAGCTGTTGCGCCAGCGCTCCCGGCCCTACCTCTTTTCCAACACGCTCGCTCCGGCCATCGCCGGGGCGTCGCTCAAGGTGCTCGAGATGCTTACGGCCTCAACCGAACTTCGCGACCGGCTCGAAGACAATACCCGCTTCTTCCGCGATGGCATGACCAAACTCGGCTTCAACGTGCTGCCCGGCAGCCATCCCATCGTGCCGATTATGCTCGGCGACGCTGCCCTCGCCTCCCGTTTCGCCGATGCGATGCTGACCCGGGGCGTGTACGTGATTGGCTTCTCCTATCCCGTGGTGCCACAGGGTAAAGCTCGTATCCGCACCCAGATCTCTGCTGCTCATCGCCGCGAAGATTTGACCTTTGCTCTTGAGCAGTTCGCGGCGGTAAAGCAGGATCTCGGCTTGTAACCCGCGACGCTTTTTGCGCGCTCCCGCCGATCCGGCGTCGCTCCGCGGAGCGGGTTTGAGAATGATGAAACTAACACGACGCCGGTTTATTGTATTTTCGGCCACAGCCGCCGCAGGCGCTGCGTTGCCAATTCCCATGATCGCCGCAGACGCCCAGTCATCTCCCAAACCTCTGCGCATCCTGATTCTCGGTGGAACAGGTTTCCTCGGTCCGGCATGCACGGAATCGGCGCTGGCGCGTGGACATCATGTTACCCATTTCAACAGTGGCCGCACCGAAGAACGCCGTCACCAGGCCGGTCGCCCGTCGGTTGTTCCGGCCGGAGTTGAACAGCTCTTTGGAAACCGCGATCCCAACAAAACCGCTGACGACCGTCGCAATGAAGGGGCGGCTAATGCCCCCAAGGATCCTAACAGCCCAAAGGGTCTCACCCAGTTGCAGGGCAAGAGCTGGGACGCGGTCATCGATACCAGCGCTAACTTTCCCCGAATGGTAAAGGCATCCGCCGAACTCCTCGCGCCCAGGATCAGCCAATACGTCTTCATTTCGACCGTCTCGGTTTACCAGGACAACAATGTGCCAAACGCCGATGAAACGGCTGCGGTTCAGATCCTCGCCGATCCCACCACTGAAGACCTCGGCAAAGACTACGCCAATTACGGCGGCGGCAAGGCGCTTTGTGAGAAAGCCGCCGAAGCCGCCATGCCCGGACGCGTCACGAACGTCCGCCCGGGCTTCATCGTTGGCCCGCGAGATACCTCCGGACGCTTCATTTATTGGCCCATCCGCGCCTCGCTCGAAGGCACGATGATCGTCCCCGGTAAACCGGGCGACCCCATCCAAATCATCGATGTCCGGGATCTTGCTGACTGGATCGTCCACTGCATCGAAGCCAAAGTGGTCGGCGTCTACAACGCCACTGGCCCCAACGAGCCGCTAACGATGAAAGCCTTCCTCGAGGGCGTCCGGGCTGGCACCGCCTCGCAAGTCTCGTTCACTTGGGTGGACGAGGCCTTTTTGAAATCAAACGGAGTCAGCGAAGACCAGTTTCCGTTGTATGTCGCGCCAAGCGGCGACACTGCCGGCTTTCACCGGCGCAGCATCGCCCGCGCCTTGGCAAAGGGCCTCAAGTTTAGACCTGTCGCCGATACCGCCAAAGTTACCCTTGACTGGTACCGCTCTTTGCCGGCCGACCTGCAACCGCGAATCGCACCCCAGTTTGCCGTCACCCCCGGCCAGCCGCCCTGGTTGGAAACCGAAAAACAACTCCTCGCCAAATGGACCGAAAAGCAGCACGCCTAGCCGCTTTTCCTTGTCACTGAGTTTGTGCTATCCTAACCCATGATCGAGGTCCGATCGCTAACTCACCAGCTTGCGCGCGCCATCCTCGCAGGTGGTTTTCTCTTGGGAAGTTGGACCGCTCATTCCCAAACCGTCATTACCAATCCACCCACCTTTAACCCACCTTTTACCAACTCCACTATGGACAAATTCCAAAAGCCACCCGCTCCCGAACTCAAACAAAAACTCACGCCGATGCAGTTTGAGGTCACGCAGCATGCCGCCACCGAGCCGGCGTTTCGCAATGAATTCTGGAATAACAAAAAGCCCGGTCTTTACGTCGATATCGTCTCGGGCGAACCGCTGTTCAGTTCGCTCGACAAGTTTGATTCCGGCTGCGGTTGGCCCAGCTTCACGCGTCCTCTCCCGGACAAAGAGATCGTCGAAAAGGCCGACCATTCGTTAGGCATGGAGCGCATCGAAGTCCGCAGCAAAGCCGCTGACTCGCATCTGGGCCATGTCTTCAACGACGGCCCCGCGCCGACCCATCTGCGTTATTGCATCAACTCGGCTTCGCTGCGATTCATCCCGGTTGAAGAAATGGAAAAAGAAGGGTATGGCGCGTACCTCGAGCCTTTCGTTAAAGCGGGCTTGTACAAGCACACTGCCGCCGAAAAGAAATAGGCTTGGCCAAATCGGCCTGGCAGCCTAAACCAAACCTATGCTCGTCGTTCATGTACAGGTCCGCGTGAGGCCCGAGTCGGTGGACGCCTTCAAACAAGCCACGCTCGCCAATGCTCGGGAAAGCGTCAAGGAACCCGGCATTGCTGCGTTTGATGTGGTGCAACAGCAGGATGATCCCACTCGCTTTGTTTTGGTTGAAGCCTATCGCACTGCCGACGCGCCCGCTGCGCACAAGGAGACCAGGCATTATCAAACCTGGCGCGACACCGTCGCTTCCATGATGGCGGAGCCGCGTTCCAGCGTGAAGTTCACGAACGTGTTTCCGAATGACCAGTCGTGGTGAGGATCCTTGAAATTTGAATTCGCCACCGCGACGCGGATCATCTTCGGTCCCGGCACACTCCAACAAGTCGGAGGCCTCGCCAGCGAACTCAGCCGTCGAGCGCTGGTCGTAACCGGCCGCGATTCCCGCCGGGCTGAGCCTCTCCGTCAATTGCTGACTGCCGGCGGGGTAACAACCTCGTTCTTTCCTGTTTCGGGTGAACCGGACCTAAATACGATTACTAACGGTGTCGCTCAGGCAAAAGCTGAGGGTTGCGAGCTGGTGATCAGCTTCGGCGGCGGCAGCGCGCTCGACGCCGGCAAAGCGATTGCCGCCATGCTCACCAATCCCGGTGAGTTGTTGGATTACCTCGAAGTAATCGGACACGGGCACGCACTGCCGAACGCGTCTGCTCCCTTCATTGCCATACCAACGACTGCCGGTACGGGTTCGGAAGTCACTAGAAATTCCGTCCTCGCCTCACCCGAGCATCAGGTCAAAATCAGCTTGCGCAGCCCGCATTTGTTGCCAAAGGTCGCGTTGGTTGATCCGGAGCTCACGTATAACCTTCCTCCAAACATTACCGCCAGCACCGGCCTGGATGCGTTGACGCAGCTTATCGAGCCGTTCGCATCATCTCGCGCGAATCCCATGACCGATGCTCTTTGCCGCGCAGGCATCCGACGAGTCGCGCGATCGTTTCGGGCCGCTTTCCATGATGGCCAGAATCCAGCAGCGCGGGAGGACATGTCGCTCGCGAGCTTGTTCGGCGGCTTGGCCCTCGCCAACGCCGGCCTGGGGGCCGTGCATGGATTTGCGGGGCCGATCGGCGGCCGATTTCCCGCGCCACATGGAGCGATCTGTGCCGCACTCCTCCCGCACGTTATGGAAACCAATGTGCGAGCGTTAAGCCAACGCCAGCCAGAAAGCGAATCGGTTCGACGCTACGAGGAAGTGGCGCAACTTCTGATTGGCAATCCAAAGGCCCACGCGCAGGACGGCATCAGCTGGGTCCGACAATTGGTGACCGAACTTGAGATCCCGCCGCTACGAACTTATGGCTTGTCCGGCGAAAGCACTCCCGAGTTAGTCGCTCAAGCCCTCAAAGCCAGCAGCATGAAAGCAAATCCAATTGCTCTTATGCCGGACGAGCTTTCAGCCGCGCTCGAAGCTGCGTTGTAGCAGCCAATAGGTTCTACTTCACCAATTCCAAAACCTTTTTGAATTCCTCGGCGCCGGCGCTCCCGAGCAACTCGAACAGCGCCATTTCCGTGGACACAATCACCGCCCCAGCATCTCTCATTCGCTGTAACCCGATTTGATAGTTCTCTTTCGTTCTGGACGAGACGGCATCTGCTGCCACGAAGACGTGGAACCCAGCTTCCAAAAGATCCAGGCATGTCTGACATACGCACACGTGCGCCTCCACGCCGTACAAAAGAACGCTGGAAATCTGTTTTGACTTGAGCGCTTCCACAAATCCTGTCGCGCCACAAGCGCTGAACGCGGTCTTCTCTATTGGTACCACGCCCGCGAGCGCGTCTCGTATTTCCGGCACGGTCTTGCCCAAGCCTTTCGGATATTGCTCGGTCGCCAGAACTGGTACTCGGAGGATTGCCGCGCCCCGAATCAGCCGCGCGCTGTTTTGAATCACGCGTTCGCGCTCAAAAATGGCGGGCAGAAGTCTTTCCTGCAGGTCAACTGCAGTCAGGGCCGCGTGCGTCCGCTCAAGCCTAAGCACTTGCATCAGATGGTGGGTTTATCGAGGTTGATCGGTGGACTCAAGGTTGGGATTTTCTGGTCAGCAAATATCTCAGAAACGAAAAGAGGCCGGAGAAACGATAGCTCGGGTCCACGTATTTCTCGATCACGTAAAAAGCGAAATAGTACGTGCGGCAAAAGGCCCAGATGCTCACGCCCAGCAGCAGCATGCCTTGGAGGCTATGCAACGCAATGGCCAGGAGAACAAAACTGGTCAACCCGATCGCAAGCAACAAAACTGCTTTGAGCCACATCGCAGCGGGAACAGTGAGGTCGCGCATACAAGTTAATGGTCCGATAGCGCGTTACCTGTGGCTAGACCATTTTCAACTACAGCTCGGTTTGTTGCGCCTGCAAAGGCCGTGCTATTTCCGGACGACTGCTATTTTGCGCCTTGTGCGACCGGCCCCGCTCTGGCGTTGCTGACGTCGGTCACGGGACCGGCTTGCGATCCACGGTTAAACTCGACGATATCCGCCCGCACTTCGATTTTCGGAATGCCAAACAGGATCCAATATGTGCTCGTCTGCTCGATGACCAGGTGCGCCACCGTTTGCGGCCGGCCAGTTTGCATTTCGGCAACGCCATAGAGCCTGTTCATCGCTTTGGTCAGCGTAGCCGGCACGATCGTAATCAGTCCCAGCAAACTGAAGCCGCTGCTGTGGCCGACCACGTTTGTCTTGATTAGCACGAAGTCATCCTGCGCCAGGCTTACCCTCGTTTCCTCGTGTACCTGCAGCGGCGGCGGTCCGCTCTGTGGCGAACTGATTAGTGAAGTGAGCGGCGCTACAGCCGCACATCCGGTTAGCAACGCGCAGACGCCCAAAAGCAATAAGCTCCTCACCATAATTCCCTTACGATCAGGAGCGTCGGCCTGTAGCCAGAGTTGGTCAACTCAGGTGGATCCCTCTGCCAGTCGCCCCCCATCAAAAAACGAGCAAGGGTGGGAACGTTTCCGCTCCTCACCCTCACTCGATGACTCGATTATTTCGGGACGCCGCGGACGGCGTCACTACTAGCCCTCAGTCTACTTTGATCTGCCTCGGTTTCACCTGCTCGGATTTAGGCAGGCCCAGCGTCAGCACGCCCTGATCCATGCGCGCCGAAATCCTGGAGGTGTCGATGGCAGGGTCTAGTTCGAAAACCCGACGATACTCAGCCGGGCGAGACTCGACGAACAATGCCTCGCCCTTCATCGGCTCAACCTGCCGATGCCCCACGATCGTGATCTCAGTACCTTCCAGGGTAATCTCGAGGCCTTCTTTGTTTACGCCGGGCATTTCAGCTTCCAATACATAGCCATCGTTGGTCTCGAAAATATTCACCTCCGGAGACATGTATTCAGTGTGGACGCGGTCCTTATGAGCTTCTTGTTGCACAGTTGCTTTCATTTAATTTGCTCCTTTCTCGTCCCGATCAGGACACGTTTACATCGATCTGTTTAGGTTTGGCCTCCTCGGCTTTGGGCAGCGTGACCGTAAGGATGCCGTCTTTGTACTGGGCTTTGACCTTGTCGGCCTGAACCGGCGTCGGCAGTGTCACCGTCCGCTGGAAGCGTCCTTCGAACCGCTCAGAACGGTACACTTGAGCGTCTTTAAACTTCTCTTCGCTCTTGCGCTCACCGGAAATACTTAGACTGCCGTCATGCAGGGTAAGGCTGATATCCTCCTTCTTCATACCTGGCAGTTCGGCGCGGACGAACAGGTTATCTTTATCCTCATACACATCCAGAGCCGGGGTCCATCCACTGAGAATTTGTGAGGTCCTCGCCAATTCTGCCAAGGGCGCCTCGAACAAGCGGTCGATTTCATCGCGCAAGTTTGTTAGCCGGCCGAATCCGGCGAATTCAGGTCGTTGCCATCGAGCTAAACTATTCATAAACACCATTATCCTTTCGTTTGTTAAAAGTTAACAACATACTTAAAGCTTTGGATGTGCCAATCGGTTGTCATTTATGCAAATAACTTAAAATGAGCTACATATGTATTTTAAACGACAAACCGACCACCTTCTATATGGGACTATATGGCACGCTTCTATTTTGGAGACTTTGGCAGTGGGACACTCTGACACTTCGCCGGCGAAATCAGAGTTTCCCAGAAAACGGTGTGATGACGACTGAAAGCGACGAGATCGGGAGTCGCGCCCCTGGAGGGCAGATAAAGAATCCTCAATCCCAATTATCAGAAAAACGCCCGCTCAGAAGTCGCGGGTCTTTTCACGGGCGGTATAGCCTGCGATATAGCAGGGTCCCTGAGGACTGGGGCCAGGTGCGCTTGCGTTCGGCTTAAGCTACCGCCGGGGTCGCCGTGCCGCGCGCTGCTTCCAAATCTTCCTTGCGTTGCCGTAGGCTCTTGAAGAATTCATAACCTTCCCGGCAGCGGCGCACGAAGACGTTTTTGTCCTCGAGCATCGTCTTAATGATTCGCAGGATCGGTTTGGGCCGTAGATAATATGCGCGGTAAAAACGGTCCACAGCTTCGAAGATTTCCTCTTTGCTCAAGCCCGGGTACTCGAGCGCGCTTTGCTGGAATCCATCGGTCTCGACCAGGTCGGTTTTGTCTTTTTTGACAAACCATCCGTTCTG
>CAZUVM010000022.1:0-25958 GCA_964623885.1 uncultured Verrucomicrobiota bacterium | reverse complement strand
ACCTGACCCTAACGCAACTATCGATGCCCTGGCGACGTGGAACGATCGGTTGTTCGTTGGCGGCACCGCCTTTTCTCTCATCAGCGGACAGGCCCGTGCCAATTTTGCGGAGTTTTATCTCGAGGACCTGACCCTTACAAGCTGGGATCCGGTAATTACCTCTTTAGTTAAAACTATGTTGGTGGATGGCGATACGCTGTACGTCGGCGGGCTCTTTTCGACTGTCAGCGGTATCGGCCAGCGGCGCATTGCCGCGTTCGACCTCACAAGTGATTCCCTGCTTTACTGAAATCCGAACATCACTGGCTCGTATGTGGATGCAATTGCGAAGTACGGCAACACGATTTACCTGGGCGGTTTCTTTAGCGTGGTCAATGGCTTCAACCGGACCAATGTCGTCGCCGTTGATGCTGCTACCGCAAATGTTTTGCCGATGGTTGCCGACGCTGATTCGTTCGTCTATGGCCTGGCCGTTACCTCGAATCAGCTTTTCATCGCCGGCAATTTCACCGCCATCAATGGCCAAAAGCGATCCTGCCTGGCCGCGGTGGATGCTAACACGGGCGCGATAGCCCCGTGGAATCCGAACGCTCCCACGTTCGCACTTGGATTGAACGTCTGGGATGGTGTGCTCTACGCGAATGGCAGCTTCTTCAGGCTCAGTGGCGAAACCACCACGTGCATTGGCGCATTCCCGCTCAGTTTAGTTGGTTTGCCGGCGATTGTTAATAATTCGACCCAGCGCGTACCCAATGGCGGTCTGCAATTCCGCGTCAACGCCTTGGGCGTTCCTCAAGCCACCGTGCAATTCTCCAGCGATTTGTCCAACTGGCAACCTCTCCAAATTGTTCCTCTCTTCGCCGGGTACGGAGTTTTCACCGATTCGCAAACACCGGGTCACCCATCGGGATTCTACCGCTTGAGCGTGCCCTGAAATAAATCCAAACAAGATTGATTCGCTAAGCTTTCGCTCGGGCGGCCTGGCTTTTCGACGCTTTGCGCTTCGCCAGGGTGGGAATCTTAAAACGGAACGGCGGAGTAGACCGATACCATAGCCAATCGCCCGGCGGCCGGTAGGCGAGCGCGGCGGGATCAAAGGTGTCCTGCAAGCGATGGACCAGGTCCAGTTCATCCGCGGTCAAATGCTCGCGGTAGTCGTGCCACCAATTGTACCAACTCCAAAAGAACGGCGAAAAGCCGGATTCGGGTGTGAAGGGCATGACGATGTCGAAGCGCTGGCTTGCCTGGGCCAGAGCCGAAAGTTGAGCAAAAAGATGGGCCACTTGTTCATTGAACCAGTCTTTGCGGTGGGTGCCGGCAGCCTTCCGTGCCGTCGCAATCAGCTCGATGATGTGGCGGCAGGCGGAGAATATGTATATTTCCGGGGCGTTGAGCAGGAATTCGTTGTCGAACTCCTGCATCACCTGGGATGCTGGTGCGGCTTGCGACATACACAGCCTCGCCTCAAAGGCGCGACTGATTGGAAAGAGCAGATCCTGCGCCAAGATCCATTAATTCACCGCATTATTCAGTCGACTGACTTCAAACGCCGCCGCAACCTTTTGACGCTGTTTTGTATTCGTCGTGGTAACGCACCCAATCCTGCGCGGCCTCAGGATTCTCGTCGCGGCCTTTGGCGGTCAGGTCCAGGAAGTTGTAAGTGGTGTTCATCAAATCAATCCCGCGCTCGTAAGACGAGTAGGTATGGTAGATGTCACGATTCTTTTCGCGGTAAAACGCGCTGACGCCTTCACGTTCGTCAATGTCCATGCGAAGGGGAGCATAGTTGTACAGAGCCTTGCCGGTCTTGCGTTGTTCGGCGGTGAACGAAGCGTTGAGATCGAAATTAAAATCCGTCCCAAATGATGAAACCCATTGAAATTTCCAGCCCATCCGTTGCTTGAATGGCTCGATTTCCTTCCAAGGGGCGCGCGAAATGGCGACGAACGTCGTGTCCCGTTGCCCGATGTGAAAATTCACGCTATCGAAATGGTCGGCCCAAAAGGAGCAATGTTCGCAACCGTCACCCCAACCCGGCCCGAACATGAAATGGTAACTGATGAGTTGGCTCCGGCCGCAGAACAAATCTCCGAGCGTCACCTTGCCAGACGGTCCTTCAAAGACATATTCCTTTTCTAGTTTGACCCATGGAAGCTTGCGACGTTGCAAATTCAGTTTGTCGCGCAGTTTCGAGAATTTCTTTTCTTCCGTGAGAAGTTTCTTGCGGGCGATCAGCCAGTGCTTTTGTGAAACTACCTTGCGATTTTCGATTCCGTGGACGGTTTTGATTTTCGGCATAATACTTGCCTTCGTTTGGTTTCGTTTCGTGCAGCTGCCTCGCTTTTACTCTAGCCTCATTCGTTTCGATTTCAACGAGGCCTTGGCTTGGAGCTGATCGCGCGCCCAGCGGCGCGCCTGGGTGCTTGTTTTAAGTTCGTCCTGGAGTTGTTTGTCACGGATCTCAGCCAGCATTGCACCGAGTGCCGGTCCCGGTTTCATTCCGAGCGCGATGAGATCGTCGCCTTTGAGCAAAGGTGGTCGGAGCTGCGGTTTCTCCTCCAGTTCGCTGGCTTGCCGGCGCAGGAACTCGTAAATATCCAAATGCCCGTGCGAGCCAAGGCAATCGAGCCGGTGCAGCTCGAGTTCGAGGGGAAAGGTCGGGCGCAACAGGAGGCGACGCAACGTGGCTTTGCGCATGTCAGGCACGTCCTTGAACTGCATGTGGCAGCGAACGGCCTTAACGATGTCTTCGATTTGTTTTCTTGGGAATCGCAATCGCTCGAGCATGGTTTCCGCCATCTGTGCGCCGATGCGCTCGTGGCCATAGAAATGGATGCTGCCGGTCCGAGAATCGCGCTCGGCAGTGGCAGGCTTGGCGACATCATGTAGCAGGACTGCCCAAGGCAACAAAGGATCGGCCTCAGCGGGCAATTCTCTCAGCATTTTCAACAAGTGCTGATACACTGTGCCTTCGGGATGAAAATCGGGCGACTGCTCGCAACCGATCGTGGGAACCAGTTCCGGCAGCACCTGTTCGAGCAAGCCGCTCTCGCGCAATAACTCCAGCCCTCTCGCGGCGTGTGGCGGCCGAAACAGCTTCAGTA
Organism: uncultured Verrucomicrobiota bacterium; assembly: GCA_964623885.1. GTDB lineage: Bacteria > Verrucomicrobiota > Verrucomicrobiia > Limisphaerales > UBA8199 > CAZUVM01. Next base: position 22,854 of record CAZUVM010000022.1, on the reverse strand, counting down.
ATTCGTCCCGAACTCGTTCGGCGCTGATAACGACGAGTTTGGGCGCGTTGGCTCGGACCGCAGTGAACGTTTCCGATTCGATCGTAAAATCGAGCTGGGCGGCGAAGCGCACGGCACGCAGAAGCCGTAAGTGGTCTTCGGCAAATCGTTCCGCAGGATTGCCGATAGTCCTGATGATTTTGGCTCTTAAATCCGGCTCGCCTCCTACCCAATCGTGAAGCTCATTGTGGATGGGATCCAGGAACAGCCCGTTGATGGTGAAGTCGCGCCGCCGCGCGTCGGCCATGGCGTCGGCGAACTGCACATGCTCCGGGTGTCGCCCGTCCTGGTAATCCGCCTCAGCGCGAAAGGTGGCTATCTGGAATTGATGCCCTTGAGCAATTACCACCATCACGCCGAACTTGCGCCCGACCGCAATCGTGTGCGGGAACAACTTTTCAATCTGCTCCGGTAGCGCTGAGGTCGCGATATCGTAATCGCCCGGCGGTCGGCCCAGCATCAGGTCGCGCACGCAGCCGCCAACCCAAAAAGCGGAGAAGCCGGCTTGTTGCAGGCGTTGGGTGAGTTCCGTGGCCAGGGTTTTTAGCATTTACGAATGTCGCTGGGCAGCGCAGGCGCCAATCCATTCCACCTTAAACCTCCAGCCCGTGTATCGTAAATCGTAAACAATTAATCACCATGATGCCTCAGCCGACATTGACCGGTGGAGACGACGTCCACGGCGTCCCAATATTCGTCAAGGCGCATCGCGGTTTACAATCCTGCTGCAGCTGCGTGTCAGGTATTACTAATTGTCCCACAACTGCCTTACGTAATTGACACCTCGCCTAACCTCGTCAGCGGTCAACGATGGGCTGAACTCGAATACTTTAACCGTTGCGGATTGGACCAGCGGCTTCAGCGCGGCGAAATCGATCGTGCCTGAGCCCGGAGCGCAATGATCTCGCCCGGGAAATTGCACATCGTGAATATGAAGACCAAACAGACGATCTCGCAGGGACTCCAAATGCATGGTATGCGCGATAAACCCTATGTTTTCCTTAATTTGTGCGTGACCGGTATCATGCCAATACGTCAGCGCCGGATTCTTCAACTCGCGAAAAAGAAATTGGAAATCGCTCTCGAACGGAAGCTCCTCGAGCGCCTGCCGGTTTTCGGCACCGAGTTTCAAACCGCGCGATTCAGCTTCGGGAAGCAGCTTTTTGAGCTCTTCCTTTACCCGCTCGAGGCAAGGCCCCTTCTTGGCTTCGCGCTTCTCGTCCACCTCGGCGCAGAGCCGTTGGTACTTCTCCGAGTCGCGCTCGCCGCGCGCAACCAGTTCCAGAAGTTTGTCGGTATAATTTCGCATCTCAATGCTGCCCAGATGCAGCACGACTGCCGCGGCTTTGACCCGAGCGGCTAAATCCAAAGTTTTGATGGTATAGCGGTACGCCAGCTCGCGTTCGCGTGGGCGCTCGGCGGAAAACTGGTATAAATTCGGTGCAGCATTGTTCACCCCCATGGGCAAAGGACAGAAGTTATGGAGGCTGGAGATTTTGATCTCGCCGGCGTCTACCGCTTCAAGGATGCCGGGCACCAGGCTGATGCGAACGCCGTGGCTCAACTCCGCATAATCGAACCCCAGGTCCCGAATTTCGCCCAGCATTGCTCGACCATCCGTGTGGCGGTGAGAGTTCCAACAGGTCGAAAACGAATACATCTGCAGGTTACAAATCGTATTTTCCCGACGTTGCTTGTCAACGTCCTTTTACACAGTTCTTAGCTCAGGCAAAAAAAAGAACCGCTCCCCCTTGGAAAAGCGGTTGAGAATCTGTTGGCGCTATCTTTTTACGCCATGTCCAACCTTTGATGCCATAGGGAGTTCACCCCAGAGTCTATTTGTTTTCTTTCGGTTTTTCGGAGGTGGCGGCCGCACCTTCTTTGGCAGCTTTGGCCTCTGCTTTTTCAATTTGTTTCACGTATTTCGCCGGGCTTTTGTTAAAATCCTTGAGACAGCCTTTGCAGCAGAGCTTGATCTCACGTCCTTCATATACAAAGACATACGGCGCCCCCATTTCGCCCAATTTGTCGCCCGAAATAATGCAATTCTTCAGCGTATACGGTTTGGGTTTGGTTTTCTGATCAGCAGCCGAACTGACGCTGGCGGTCAATGTCGCGAGCAAAAGACCGGTTATTAGGATTCTTAGATATTTCATAGATTCAGTTGCCAGGGATTATACGTCTGCCTCGACAAAAACCCTCAAAAAAAAGAGTTATCCGGGAACGTTTTCACGCAGTTCAGCCAGCCACACTTCGGCTTCGGCGTCACTGGGTGCGCGCCAGTCTCCTCGCGGAGAGAGCGAACCACCAGATCCGACTTTAGGGCCATTGGGCATCGCGGAACGCTTGAATTGGCTGAGCTTAAAGAAGCGGTACAGGAATACATCCAGCCATTTTTTAATCGAGGGCAGATCGTATTGGAGACGCTTTTCGGGCGGTAGCAGTTCAGGCCAATCGCCTCGCGCCTTGTCGCACCATGCCTGCCAGGCGAGATACGCCACCTTGCTGGGCCGGAAACCGTAGCGTGTAACGAAGTAGAGATTGAAATCCTGCAGTTCATAAGGCCCCACCGTTTCCGCTGTTTTTTGTGCCGGGCGGGTTGAATCCCCCTCCGCATGCGGCACCAGTTCGGGCGAGATCTCGGTGTCGAGAATGGCTTGTAGTGTTTTCCCCGTCGAGGCATCAAACTGGCCGGACGAAATTACCCATCGTATGAGATATTGAATCAGCGTCTTAGCTACCGAAGAGTTGACGTTGTAGTGCGACATCTGGTCGCCCACGCCATAGGTCATCCAACCAAGTGCCAACTCGCTGAGATCGCCCGTGCCCAGCACGATCGCCTGGTGCAGGTTAGCGAGGCGGAACAAGTGCGACGTCCTTTCGCCGGCCTGAACATTCTCGAATGTCACATCGTATACTTTTTCGCCACGCGCGAACGGGTGGCCGATATCCTTGAACATCTGCTGGCAGGCAGGGCGAATATCAATTTCGCCGCCGTTAACACCCAGCGCTTTCATCAGGTTCCGGGCGTTGCTCAGCGTGTGTTGACTCGTTGCGAAGCCGGGCATGGTGTAGGCGAGAATGTTTTTGCGCGGCAGTTCGAGCCTGTCCATCGCTTTGGCGGCGACAATCAAAGCGTGCGTCGAATCCAGGCCGCCGGAGATCCCGATCACCACCCGTTCGATGCCGGTGCTGGCCAGCCGCTTGAGCAAGCTATGGACCTGGATGTTGTAAGCTTCATAGCAGCGCTGATCGCGTTCCCGCGTATCGCTCGGCACATAGGGAAACCGTGCCACTTTGCGTTTGAGCGGCACGTCTTCATCCGGTAATTGCAGCTCAAATTCGACTCGGCGGGCCGTTTCGATCCTTTCGCGGCAAGTCTCGGCGCAATCGTTGAAACTCGTCATTCGCATTCGGTCCTGCGTCAACCGCTCCAGATCGATGTCCGCGGTGATCATCTGTTCGTGCGTAGCGAAACGCTCCGATTCCGCCAGCAGTTCGCCATTTTCGTAAATCAGTGCATGACCATCCCACGCCAGGTCCGTTGTCGATTCGCCCGAACCGGCAGCCGAATACAAATATGCCGCGATGCATTTGCCGGATTGCGATGCGCACAGGCTGCGCCGGTACTCGGCTTTTCCGATAATGATGTTGCTGGCCGAAAGATTAGCCAGCACCGTGGCCCCGGCCAGTGCCGCGTAGGTGCTCGGCGGAATCGGCGTCCAAACGTCCTCACAAATCTCGGCGTGCAGTCTAAAACCATCCACATCGCGCGCTTCGAAAATCAGATCACTGCCGAACGGAACGCGCTGGCCCAATAACCGGATCTCGCGGCGGATTGCCTTGCGGCCGGCGGTGAACTGGCGTTTCTCGTAAAACTCGCGGTAATTCGGCAAATAACTCTTCGGCACCAACCCCAGCATGCGGCCGCGATGCAGGACGACTGCGCAGTTGAAAAGTCGGCCATCGATCTGCAACGGCGCTCCAACAATCAACACCGGCGTTAATTCCGCGCTTTCTTCGATTAATCGCGACAAGGCCGATTTCGTCGCCGCCAATAACGCCTCCTGTTGAAACAGATCTTCGTTCGAATAGGCGGAAATTCCTAGCTCGGGGAACAAGGCGACCGCGGCGTGTGCTTTTGAAGCCTGCTGGGCCAACTCCAGTGTACGTGCGCCGTTGTACGTTGGATCCGCTACCCGCAGCGACGGCACGCAGACGGCCGCACGGATGTACCCGTGCGAGTAGATGGAGTTAAACCGCTCGCGCATGCCGATAATTAGCGCAAATAACCGTCTAACGCCACCCCAAAACCGCAGCGGGTGTGTTGGCACCGTTATATTACCATCAACTTAGAGCTTCCAATTTCCCAACTCTATTGTTGCGTCGTCTTGTGTCGTTCGCGACTCCCGTTTCGGCCTGGTTTCGAACTCCCGGTCCCGGTGTTCAGGTTTGTCGAAAAGCCTCCGCCAAGAGCCTGATAAAGCTGCACGAAAGCCAGGTACTGGTTCAGCTCGATTTGAATGCGCGAGTTTTCGGCGGGATATAGTAATTGCTGTTCCTGCAGCACCTCATAGTAACTCGCACGACCAGCGATGTACCGTTCCATTGAGACCTGAACGGCCACCTGGTAGGCCTCGACCGCGCGGATCTGCTGCACCCGTTCCTCCCCGAGTTGTTGCAGCGAAATCAGCGCATTGGCGACTTCTTCGAATGCGTTCAGTACCGTCTGCTGGTAGCGCCACTGCTCTTCCTCCCTCACTGCGCGGGCCTGACGGTATTGGCCGACCAACCGACCGCCTTGAAATATCGGTCCGGCCAGATTCGCTGCCACACTCCAGGCCGTCGCGCCACCTGAAGTGAAAGCTGAGAGTTCAGGAGAAACCTGGCCGAATAAACCGGTCAGGCTCAGTTGCGGAAAAAAATTGGCGGCGGCCACGCCGACCTGCGCATTGGCGACTCGTAAATTCTGTTCCGCTTCGCGGATATCCGGTCGGCGCTCGACTAACGACGAGGGCAATCCGGGCGGCACGGAAAAAACCAGATTCTCTTGCATCAACCCATGCCGGCGAAGCACCGGTCCCGGGTTGCGCCCGGCCAGCACATTTATCAAGTTTTCCTGCACGACGATTTGTCGTTCGTACTCCGGAGCCGTGGCGGCGGCGGACGCCAGCGCGGCCTCTGCGGCCGAGGTTTCGAGCTTGGATACCAAGCACTGCTCGAGCCGCTGGCTGAAAATCCGATAGCTTTCGCCAAAGGCGTTGGTGCTGCTTTGCGCAATCCGGAGTTGTTCGTCGAGCGCCAGCAACCGGAAATAAGCCTGGGCCACCTGGCTGATGAGTGAGAGCGTGACATCACGTTGCGCCTCGCGGCTGGCCAGCAGTTGAGCGCGCGCTGCTTCGTTGAGTCGGCGAATGCGGCCCCATAGATCGAGTTCCCACGAAGCGTTTGCGCCGGCCGCGAAAACGTTGGCGGTCTGGCCGTTGTTAAACACTGGGTTGCCGGCAACGGCATTGCGGCCGCGCGCCACTTCGCCCTGGTAACCCACTTGCGGGAAGAAAATCCGATCCATTCTTTAAAAACAGGCACATCCTGTGGCTCTACGGTGATCACCCGGACGACCGTCGGCGGCGGCGGTGGTGATTCCTTCTTATGGCAGCCAGTCACCGCCGCGGCTGGGATCAGCAGGACCAGGAGCTGGAGCCAGCTCAGGCTTGCAGGTTTTCCGTGCTTCACGAATGCACCAGGCGCGCCAGGTTCCTGGCCCTGGCGCCGCGGGTAAACGCCCCTTCCCGGTCCATGATTCTTTTGCTCCATCGATTAACCCGCGAATGTGAAGGCTAATCATCGGCCATCATTTGCTGCCGGCCCGCATCGTTCCCGGCCCTGAGCCTTAATCACCCCGCAAGCCCGCGCTATGGGGTGCATTACTCATCCGCGATTTCTCTCAGCATCCAGCAGTGAGGAGTTATCCCTATGGCTGCCCGCAACGAGGAGAACGACGTTTTTCTTAGAATCTGTTATGAAAAAAATATGTGGCTTAGTGGCCACCCTGCTCCTGCTGGGATTGGCAGGGTGTGAAGTCGAAGCTCCTGCCCCTTATGGCGGCGGTTATGGCGTATATGGTGAGTACGGGTATCCATATTCCGGTGGCACTTACGCTTACCCATATTACTATCATGGTTACTATCACGGTCATCCTTACGACCGCGATCATTATTGGGACCGCCACGCCCACTTCGAACAACACCGTTGGCACGGCAATTCAGGCTGGGGCCACCGTGATCATGATTAACCAACCCGAATAACTGTAGGGGACCACGTGACGCTGTGATTTGAACTGTAGGGGACGACGCGAGGAGTCCACGATTTATTTGGACCGTCGCGAATGACGTGAGGGCCTGTTTTTCTATCAACCCGCGGTTCTCATCAACACTCCGGCTTTAGCGCCGGCGTGGACAGCATTCCCGAGGGTTTCACCCCTATTGCTGAGACTCGAGCTGCACCGTTATTTTTAAGCATGGCAGTTAAAAGGCATCTTCGCGGCGCCAGTTCAAAGGAGCAACGCCAATACGAGCACATCAAAAAATCAGCACAACGGTCGGGCCGCTACGGTAAACGAGCTAAACAGGTGGCCGCGCGCACGGTAATGAAACAGCACCGGAAGAAGAAGAAAAGATAAGTCTTTAGCGATCGCGTGTCCAGAGTCTGAAGACGACGTAACGGACCGTCGTTGATCGCGACTCGCGCTTCTCATTAACACCCCGCTTCAGCTTCAGCGGGGTGACTGGCAACCGAAGCAGAAACAGAACCGTTTCAACAGTTTTTCTCGCGCCTCAAATCGTTACGAGGTTGCTTCGCCTCGTGCTTCCCGGTTTTCGTTCTGTCAGGATTTTCCCTGACACAAATTCGCGTTACTTCCCGACTTAACGTCATCAACGCGTTTCGCTATTGTCGCCGTGGAATTTGAAATCGATGATGCTAAGCGGAACTGAAGGATGATTTCGGCTAGTGAAATAGGCGGTCTGGTTTTAGTTCGGAGAACAGAAGTACGGTTGGATGACCCGGCGTCTCGAGACGGCTGTCCTCTTAGGGGGTTTGAGGAGCATGTCCGAGACGCTGGGTTTCCAATCTCCCGGCAACGTTTGAGCCAACTATCACTACGGGTGCCGGTTCGCTGGGCCGGGGAGTCAGGTTGGGTTCAGCCCATTCAATTCGTTCAAACTTCTTAAGCTCCACGCTGGCCATGGACCAAGGACTCTTGCGGCAACTCGTTACGCCGGCCAGGAACAGCGCCGCTCCCGTCGACCTTCTCTTGCACGTGACCATCGTTTACGAGGACGTGGCTACCCGACAATGGGCGGGCGAGGTCTGCGAACGAGTGGCCCGCCTGGTCGGAACCGATGCCGTCCGCTGCACCTGGTGGAAATTGAGTGAGTTGGCCGAACCTGCCATGCTGGCGGGTGCGGTTTCTACTGCGCTACGCGCCGATGTGCTTGTCGTCGCGGTCCATGCCGCCGACTCTTTGCCGCTGCCCTTTTATGTTTGGGTCGACTCCTGGTTGCCGCATCGCAATGGCCGCACGGCCGCGCTGGTAACCCTTATCGCGCTGCCCGAGCGCCCTAGCCTCACGTTCGAACGGACGCAGGATTACCTGCGCGCCACGGCGCGAGAAGGCCAAATGGATTTTCTCCTCGAAGAACGAAGGCTCACTCAGACCCACCCCGACTCCTGGCAACAGGCGTCCTCGCACACAACCACCGCCGACCGCGGGCGATTGCCGAAGCGTGCTCCTTTACGCGATACCGCACGCCTCCAATCGCCCGTGGCGGCTTAAACCATTCGGTTTAATGGAATGGTTTCCGAATGTCCGGGGGGGACAGCTGAATTCCCTGCATAGAAAAGTGCCCCCCCTTTGCCAATCAGCGCAGCTCGCCGGCAACTTTCAGGATCTTTGACGACTCCCCTCATGCATGAACATCCACGAACGTCTTGATGGCCCGATTTCCCGCGGCCATTCCCTTGAATAATTCCGGGAGGCGTGTTAGCGCACATTCCCCGTCCACAAAGTCGCCCGCCCGAATAATTCCTTTCTCAATGAACGCCAGTGCCTGCCGAATTGTGTCAGGCGTATGATGGAAGCTAGCCAGCAGTTTGAGGTTCGAATAATGAATCAGCGCGGTATCGAGCGCTATTTTTGTCCCTGAAGCGCAGCCGCCAAAAAAGTTCACCGTGCCACCTTTGCGAACCAACTGAACCGCGGCTTCCCAGGTTAAAGGCTGTCCCACCGCTTCGATCACCGCATCGAATTGCTTGTTGCCCCCAATGGTCGCCACCATGTCCGACGTGCCGGCCACGTCAATGACTTCGTCCGCGCCGAGCCGCCGAGCTGCTTCCAGCCGGTTGGCACCACGACCTGCCGCCGTCACATGGGCCCCCAGGTTCTTGGCCAAAGCCACAAACATCAGACCAATCGGGCCTGCGCCCAGCACGAGCACCCGCAGGCCGGCGGACAATCCGGTTTCGCGGACGCCTTGGACCACGCAAGCCAATGGTTCCGTAAGCGCTGCGTCCCGGAACTTGGTTTTCGCCTGTAATTGCAGCAAGTTCCTGGCGGCGATCCGAGCCGGAACAGCTATCGACTCGGCATACGCGCCGTTCAGAAACAGCAAGTCGTCGCATAGATTTTCCTGGCCGTTCCGGCAATAAAAACACTCGCCGCATGGAGCCGAATTAGCCACTACGACGCGATCGCCAACGCGCATGCCACCATCGGCGCTCCGCACCTCGCTCACGATACCTGCCAGCTCATGGCCGAAGACAGCCGGCGGCACGATCATTCGCGCGTGGTAACCTCGTTTGAACACTTTTAGATCGGTTCCGCAAGTCAGCGACGCCTCGATTTGAATCCGCACCTCGCCGGGACCCAGCGGCCGCGGCTCAACCTCCTCCACCCGCACGTCTTCCTTTCCGTACAAAACGGCCGCTTTCACAGTTTTAAGGCCCCTCTGCTAGCCGCGCAATACCTTCACCTGTCACGCGCTGGACCGTCCAATCCGACATCGAAACCGCACCCAGGCTGCGATAAAACGCGAGTGCCGGCTCGTTCCAATTCAAGACCGCCCATTCCAGCCGCCCGCAGTCGCGTTCCATTGCCAGGCGCGCCAGGCGGCGGAAAAAATCCTTGCCGATGCCCCGACCGCGATATTGCGGGCGAACAAAAATGTCTTCGAGGTATATCCCCGGCTTTCCCAGAAAGGTCGAGAAATTGTGGAAGAATAGGGCGAACCCCGCGAGTGCCCCATCCACTTCGGCGATCAGCGCTTCGGCGAAAGGCCGCGGGCCGAACAAACGCTGGCGCAGACCCGCTTCCGTGGCGGTAACTTCGTGCCGCAGCCGTTCATACTCGGCCAGTTCACAAATCAGCTTCAACAGCTCGGCGCAATCAGCCTCCCTCGCCTCGCGAATCGTGAAAGCCGCCATCGAACCAGCCGCGTTCGACGCCGCTGCGCTAGTGTACCGTCTCACAAATGGATGGATTTATTTTCAACATGAGGAAACAGAGCATTTCTCTCCGTTCTCTCCGTTTTCTCCTGTTCAAATAATTTCAGTTGTTTGTGAGCCGCTACACTAGGCGTTATCATCGGTTTAGCATAGGCGTTCCACCAAACGCGTCGACAAATTTCACCAGCGCCCGCACATCGTGATAGTTAGCCTTCCAATTGTGGGCCTTCGCCGTGACTTTCGGCGTTCCGTCGGCGCGCACGGTATCCAACCAGATACCGTCCGCAGGGTTGGCCTGGTATGCGCGGATGAACTGAAGCAATTGGTCCAATGCGGCGGCATAGGCCGGATTCTCGCGGTGCTTCAAGCCGTCGGTCAACGCCGCCAGCATCTCGGCCTGTACCCACCAGACCTTATCGGTATCCGTGGCCGGGGAATCGTCCGAACCCCGGCTGTACAATCCGCCGCGCTGATGGTCGTACCCGTATTTCAAGGCGTGTTCAATATGCGCATTGAAATGGTCCCAGGAAAACGGGCGCCCCAACACCTGTTCGGTGCGCAGCATCAGCCAGGCGAACTCGACGTTGTGGCCATAGGATAAACCCGCACTCGACGGAGCGGTTACCGGGCTCCAGTCCAGGTGCCGGTGGAAGGCGGAACGTCCGGGGTCTTTTGGATAAAACCGGGTGGAATTGATTTGAAGCGCTTCCGCGGCGGACTTGAGCACCGCCGGATCGCGGCTGGCCTCCGCCAGTTCCGTGAGCGATTCCATCAAATGCAGATGCGTGTTGGCGCTCTTGAAGCCGCCAACCTCCACTATTGCCTCGGGCGTCGGTTCCAGCATGGGAGTCCAATCTTCCTGAAAATGTTCGATCCACCCGCCGTATTTCGGGTCGTGCGCGTGCTTTTGAAGCACGCGATACAATTCCAAGGCTTGCTCCAGGGCCGCGCGCTCGCCGCTCGCCCGGTAATATTCCACCAGCCCGTAAATCACGAACGACTCGCCATAAACAATCTTGCGCCGGTTCAACGGTTGTCCGCTCAGGTCGGTAGTCCAATAGTAGCCGCCATTTTTGGCATCCAGAAAATGCGCGCGCAGGAACTCATAACCTTGCCGCGCGGCCACAAGATAATTCCGGTGCCCATCGCTGAACCCATGTACATGCGCATGCGAAACCCCCCAAATCATCCGGCTCTGCGTGACGAGCTGTTTCTCTGTGGCCTTTGGCGCCGGCTTCGCTGCGTCGTCGGCCAGAATATACCCGCCGTGCTGACGGTCGATCGCCGTGTCATACCAATAGGGCAGAATCTTCTGCGCGAGCTCGGTTTTAATTTGCCGCGCCCATTCGGCGCGATTCGTCGATTGAGCGGACGCGGCGGTTACGAGTAAAGCGGCGAATAGATACAGACTGACGTGAAGACCCATGACCATTTAGTTGCCTGAAACCCTCGTTCAGCGCAAGCCTCCGTGCACCGCAGCGCAGGCCTTGGTGCCCGTCCGGCAGGACCCTGCTGTATCGCCGACCTCCGAGTCGGCGAACGTTAGGTTTACAGCATCTGCTTCCAGCGTTCGCAGGCAAGGAAGCCTGCGCTACAGCAGGCTCGGAGGCCTGCGCTACCTGGAAGGCTCGTGAAATATCCGGGCTCGGGCTTGCGCCGCGCCCGCAGATGATGCCACGATCCGTCCGCACGTCGTCCATGCGCTCGTTGGCCAAACCTGAAGTCCTCGAATCCGCCGCTCTCGCCGGTCTGCTCACTGCCGTCGTCTGCTACCCCCGCCTCTATCTGGCCACCAAACTCAACTACCCAGTTTGGTATCTGGAAGCGATGCTGTTTCTGGGCAGCATCGTTTTATGGGCGTTTGTCTTTGCCTGGCATACTCAATACAGCGGCCGGCCGGTGCTGACACTCAACGTTTCCAAAAAAGCATTTGCCTGGGCTACCGGAACAGGTTTGGCGGCCGCGCTGGTTTTGCGGTTCTGGTTCGATCCCATGCTGCGCGCCCGAACACCCGAGGACTATCCCCTTACTGTCGAGCAATGGGCAGCAATGACCCTGTTCAGCCTCGCCTTCACTCAATTGTTTCTTGTGTTCGCCCCCTTTGCCTGGACGCTCCGATTAGTCAAGCGCGAGCTGCCGGCGATTATCCTGACGGTGGTCTTCGGCCTTTACGTGCTCCTGGTCAAAATCTATGGCTCGCCCCAACCGCCATCCCTTCAACTCTGGGTCGTGTTGGTTGTAATCCGCATCGTCGTCGGCTTGGCATCAGTCCTTTTCTTTTTGCGCGGCGGCCTCATCTTGATTTGGTGGTGGAGTTTCCTGCTGCAGAGCCGACACTTGCTGGCGCTTGCCTGATGCCTTGCTGCATGGCTTTTCACCCAAGTTCCCTCCAATCGGTCGGGCCCAATCTATTAATTTTATCGCGGCTTAAAACTACGCACTAACTTTTGACCCTCTGCAATTTGCTCGCGCGACATATTGCCTTGCAGATCGGACAGGTATTTTCTTGCGTCGGCATTGTTTTGATTCGCGGCAAGCGTCCACCATTTGTAAGCCTCAACGTAGTTTTTGGCGACTCCTTCGCCATTGGCTAAGCACAGGCCGAGGTCGTATTGGGCTTGAGCGAAGTTCTGCTCCGCGGCCATGCGATACAACTTCAAAGCTTCAACCATGTCCTTCGCCACCCCTACTCCATTTATATAGCAAAAACCTAACCCACATTGAGCCACGGCAAGCCCTTGGTCGGCAGCCTTGCGAAACCATTTCACTGCCTCTGCTTCATCTTTCGCAACTCCTCTCCCAAGGTGATAAAATTGTCCAAGGTTAAATTGAGCTGGAGCAAAATTCTGTTCGGCAGCCTTCCGATACCACTTTATTGCTTCCCCATCATCGTTCGCCACCCCTTGCCCTGTATTATAGCAGTTACCCAGGTGACACTGAGCCGGAGCGCAATTCTGGTCAGCGGCTTTGCGAAACCACTTTACCGCCTCTGCAGAATCCTTTGTGACGCCATCACCAACTGCGTAGCACTGCCCGAGATTGTCCTGAGCTGCTGTGTTATTTTGATCAGCGGCCTTGCGAAACCACTTCGCCGCTTCGGCGTAATTCGTCGCGACACCAAGCTTGCCGAAGTTAAACGCAGTGCCCACCTCATATTGGGATTGAGCATCGCCCTTCTCTGCCCTGGCTTTGATTTCCTCAAATGCTTTACGGTCCGCCTCGGATTGCTGTGCGTGCAGATAAAAAGCTGTGTTCAGACCCAGAAGTATCAGAAGCCAGTTCCATCGACTCGCAGTCATGTCGGCAGATTAGTGCGTTTCGCACGGCTGGCAAGCACGGGACTGACTGAAGGAATCCCGCAAGTATTCCGTCCTCCAGCCCAGGGTTGGCGCGGTAACCTCCGCCCGTGGACCTCAACTCCGAAGGGAGTTGCGCCCCTAATGTGCCGGTGCCTGCGACCAATGGTATATTGCGCTCGGGATTGGAACTCGCGCCCGTATACTTCTTCCTCACCGCTACTCATATCTCAGCGCCTCGATCGGGTCCAGATTCGCCGCTTTCAGCGCCGGAAAGAAGCCGAACACCACGCCGATCGCGGCGCTCACTGTAAACGCAATGAAAACCGATTGGGGTGAGATCAGGGTGGGGAATCCCGCGAACTTGGTTAACAGCGGAGCCAGCCAGTAACCAGCCAGAATCCCGAGCGCGCCGCCGGCCACGCTCAGGAGTATCGCTTCGATTAGAAATTGGCGCAGCACGTCGCTCGCGCGCGCGCCGACCGCCAGGCGAATGCCGATTTCGCGGGTGCGCTCCGTAACGCTGACCAGCATGATATTCATGATGCCGATCCCGCCCACGACCAGCGAAATGCCGGCGAACGCTCCGATCAGAACGGTCATCACCCGGTTATTGGCGTTGAAAAAGTCGCTCATCTCCTGCTGGCTGCGGATCGAAAAGTCCTCCTCTTTGTCGTCCGTGATTTGGTGGGTTTGGCGCAAAATCGCGGTCACCTGATTGGTCACGTCGTTCATGATCTCCGGGCCGGTTGCCGCCATGCTGAAGGATCGGAACTTGGTGTCACCGGACAAGCGTTTCATGACGCTGGTGAACGGCATGATCACGATGTCGTCCTGGTCCTGGCCGAAGGTATTGGCGCCTTTGGAAGCCAGCCACCCCACGATCGTCACCGGTGCATTCTGGATGCTGACGGTTTGGCCGACCGGGTCGATGCCTTCGCCAAACAAGCTCGCCGCCGTCGTCTTGCCCATCAGGCAAACTTTGGCCGCGTTACGCACGTCAACTTCGCTAAAGTTTTCGCCCGACTGAAATTTCCAGGAGCGGATTTCGGCAAAATCGGCGCTGACCCCCCAAATGCCAACCGAGGTATTCTGGTTGCCGGCCACGATCTGCGCCGTGGCGCGCACCTCGGGGCTGATGCCGGCCAGGCCCGTCACCTCGCGTCGCAGCGTGTCGTAGTCCTTTTCGGTCAGCGTCGGCTGCATGCCAAACCCACCGCGAACGCCGCCCCGAGACATATTGCCCGAAAAAATAATGAGCAGATTGTTTCCCATGCTGGCGATCTGGCGTTCGACTTCCGCCTTGGCTCCCGTCCCCATGCTCACACCCACGATCACCGCCGCAATCCCGACGATAATCCCCAGCATCGTCAGAAAAGATCGCAGAATATTGCGGCGCACGGCCCGCAGCGCGGTTTTTATAATCGCCAACATAGTTTAAGCCAATTGCACCGCCCGTTGTTCTTCCTGGAGCTGCGCCAGCGCCCCGGCTGCGTGCAAGCGGTTCGCCACACGTTCGTCCTTCCGGATCAGGCCGTCCCGCATCACCACCTTGCGCTTGGCAAAATTGGCGATGTCCAGTTCGTGCGTGACCATCACAATCGTGATGCCTTGATCATTGAGCGACTGGAACACGCCCATCACCTCGATGCTCGTGTGGGTATCGAGGTTGCCGGTGGGTTCATCCGCCAACAGCACCGCCGGTTCATTCACTAAAGCGCGAGCGATAGCCACTCGTTGTTGCTGCCCGCCGGAAAGCTGGTTGGGGTAATGATCCGCGCGATCCTCCAAGCCGACCAAATCCAGTGCTGCCAGCGCGCGTTCCCGTTGCTCAGTGGCGCGCATCGGCGGCCGGCAGTAAAGCAGTGGCAGTTCCACGTTCTCCAGCGCCGAGGTGCGCGTCAGCAGGTTGAATCCCTGAAAGACAAAGCCGAGCTTCGAATTCCGCAGGTCCGCAAGCTCATTACGGTTTAATCCCCCCACCTCGACCTCGTCGAGGTAGTAATGACCGGCGCTGGGACGGTCGAGGCAGCCGATCGTGTTCATCATCGTCGATTTGCCCGAACCGCTCGCTCCCATGATGGCGACGAATTCGCCCGGGTAAATATCGAGACTAACCCCGCGGACCGCGTGCACCTCAAGCGACCCGTTTCGGTACGTGCGCCGGAAATCGACCAGCTTGATGATGGGTTCCATGACGGCTGCTCTATCAACGCCGGGGCGGCCCGCCAAACGGGTTAAAGGGGTTGCGCGTCGCGGCCACCTGCGGCGTGAACGTGCCACTGATCACCTGGTCGTTCTCTTTTAACCCTTCCACAACCTCAATGCTGCTGGCGTCGGCGATTCCGAGTTTCACCGTTACCGCTCTCAGCACGACCTGGTCATTGGGCTGGTTCTGCGCGGGTGGTTCCTTCAGATACACCGTCGCCGTCTTCGGTTCCGCTGATTCCGGTTTCGGTTTCGGACCCGAGCCGGCGCCGGGACCGCCTCCGCCGAATCCTCCTCCGCCAAAACCGCGTCCAGGTCCGCCCGGTCCGCCACCTTGCTGCATGCGGGCGCGGAACTCCGCCACCACTTTTTCATACTTCTGCTTTTGTTCCGCGGTCAGGCTTGCGGCGTAAGCCGTCCGCTCTGCCTCCGTCGGCATCCGCCTTTCGCTCATCCAGGGCATGACCGGCAGACCCGCGAATGGGCCGCTTTCAATCAGCCCGCCCCCGGACGAGGGCTTGGCCGTCGCGGCATTGGTTTCGCCCACCAGCGTTACTCCAGCCGGCGGCCGGAACCGAATCGCCGCCAGCGGCAGCTTCAGCACGTTCTTTCGTTCGGCGGTGATAAACCTGGCATTCGCCGTCATGCCGGGCCGGAGTTTCAAGTCCTTGTTGTCCACCTCGACCACGGAGGTATAGGTGACGACGTTTTGGTTTGTGCTCGGTGCGTAGCGGACCTGTTTAACCTCGCCTTCGAACAAACGCCCGGGAAAAGCATCGACCGTAAATTGAACTTTTTGGCCTTCCTCAACGCCGCCGATATCGGCTTCCGAAACGGCCGCTTCAATTTGCATTTTGTGCAGATCGTTCGCGATCGTAAACAGCGTCGGCGTCGTCATCGCCGCCGCCACCGTTTGGCCGGCTTCGACCTGGCGCGTGATCACCACGCCGTCAATCGGCGCGTGGATCGTCGTGCGGCTCAGGTCGACCTGCGCGCTCTCCAGCGAAGATTGCCGCGTTTTTACCTGCGCGGTGGCCTGCCGCAAATTGACGCGCAGTTGATCGAAGTCGGATTTTGAAATCAGCTTCGAGTTGAATAACTCCTGTCCCCGATCGTAATTCAATTGCGCCATTTCTTCGGCCGCCTGTGCGCTGGCCAATTCGGCTTCCGCCTGACCCTTCGCCCGTTCGTAGGTGGCCGGATCGATCTGCGCAACGATGTCACCCGCCTTCACGCGTGAATTGAAATCGACCTTGATCTCAGTGATCACTCCGGAGATTTGGCTGCCCACCTGAATCGATTGAACCGGGTTCAGGGAACCATTGGCCGTCACAATTTGCGTCACGTCACCGCGCGCCACCGGACTCGTCCGGTACTCCATCGCAACGGCGGAGCGACGACCCCAATATTGCAGGCCAATCCAAATGCCCGCGGCGATCACAGCCGCGGCGATGCCCCGCAAAACCCAGCGGCTCGCCCGCTTCCGCTGCGGCGCCCTGGTTTTGGCTCTGCTCGCCAGCCTGCCGGGTGCCTGCGCTGCTTCGCCCATTGATTCGCTCATAAGTTCGCTGTGGCCATCCGGACAAAGCCCGGAACGATCGATTTCATTGGTGGTCGCCTTTTGCACAATTATCTTCTTCAACCAAACTAGGCAAGCCAACCTTAAGGCCAGATTAAGGAGGCTGAATCGCGCAAGTCGCTCCGCACCGCAATTGCTGGAACGGAATGACATACCGAAGCGTCTTTTCCAGAAGCAGGACCTTGCATTAACACGGTGGCTTTAGCCCCGTATTAACGGATCGCAGGTCACTGCAACGAATTGGACACCCAACCCCTTCTCCAATGATGGGATTTCAGCGTTTCTTGGGGCGTGCACCGTGGGAACGGGATCAAATGTGTATCTTTCAGGTGAGTCATTGATCGGTGCCATCGACCAGCGCATTAAGGCGCGGACTGCGGGAGCAAAAACTGAGCCAATTTGGTTTACACAACGGAAACAGAAGCAGGACACAACAACACACGTGCCTTGTTGGTGCCAGATCGGCATGGCCCATGCTGCTTGACTTTGTTTCGAGCAGGATATGTGGCGCTTCCGACTCAGCGGAACAGTTAAAGTCATCATTTTACAGGCGATTCTGATGCTTTTGTCGGCAGGCGCCGACGGCAGCGTGCGCCTGGCGATTGGAACCTTTGGCTTGTCTCAAGACAGAGACGCGGTCGTTGCTGATGTCGTGGCGCAGAAATTGTCTGCTCACGGCGGAATCGACCTCGTCGAACGGCGCGAGCTCGAAGCGATCCTGAAGGAGGCGAGCCTGAGCCGCTCCGGCCTGGTGCGGGCGCGGGACGCCGTACGCGTTGGCGCGCTGGTTCAGGCCGACCAATTCATTTTGGGGACAACTTTTCCGTTGAATGGGACAAACCGAATTGCGATCCGACTCGTTGACGCGCGGAACGGCACAATTCGAGCGGTGCAAGTCATCCCTGATACCGGCACGGTGGAGCAACTCGCGCGCGAGATCTCCCAATTCGCAGCCGCAGAAATTCTGCGACCGGTGGTCGAGCATAAGGACTACCTGGCAATTGGGGTGGTGCAAAACCTGGGCGTCAACAACCGGTTCGCCGAGTTTCCGGCGCAACTGCGCGGCTATCTGGCCGGCCACCTCGGCACAAACGTCATCGTACTCGAACGCGATGTGGTTTCGTTTTTAGCCAACGAAGTTCGCCTGGACATGGCGGGGCTGACTCAAGAAAAAGGCGAACCGATTCCGCAGATGCAGTTTGGGTTTTGGATCGTAGATGGGTTTTATCAGTCATATGAGGTGGCCGAACCGGAAGTTCAACTGCGTTTGCGGATCGAACGCGTCCTTGGCGGCCAGAGCCTGGCGACGCTCCAAGGCAAACCGGACGACAGGTTTTTGCATCAAATCTGCGATACGATTGTCGGTTCATTGAACCGGCCCGTTGTGGCGGACCAGCCCGCGCCTACGCGACAAGGTGAGATTGCGGCGCTGGAGGCCCGCGGACGCCAACTGATTGATTATCGCCCGGCCAATTTGGGGTGTCCCGCCCAGGTATGGCCGCGCACAGCCTACAACCCGGACAAAATCACCAACACGATAAACGAGGCTACCCGGGTATATGAATCCATTCTGTTGCTGGACCCGCACAATAACGCTGCCAAAATGCGACTGGCCACCTGCCTGGTGTACAATCCCAATTCGCCTGCCATTTTGAACGATCTGAACCCCGAACCGGGCGCCGACCGTTCACAGGAATTGTACCGCGAAGTCATCGCGACCGGCGATTCGGCCTATGCGGATGATGCCCGGCTTTCGCTGGCCTACAGTTGGCGCGGGTTCAAAGGGATGGAACTGCTGCGTCAATTTGAACGTGAGAGCCAGGACCGCGAGGCGCGGGCAAAATTTCGGATGTTTCGCCAACGAATGTTGGAGCTGTATTCCTGGCAGACTCCCGAACGTATCACGATTGAGCGATTAATGCCGTATTACCGGCAGGAGCTGCTCGAGCAGTTGACGGACCTTCGCGAGCACCCGCGTGACGACATCGACATCAGCTTTGATCCGATCCTTTTCGCCTATCGTTTCCGCCCGCCGGACCGGGAACGGATCACGAACGAGTTGCTGCCGGAATTGCTGCGAGCATTTCCCGAGTTCGAGCCTTACCTATTGCTCACAGCGTCGGGCGAGCAGGTGAGCACGAATTCGCCCGTGACGGCGCAGTTCCTGGCTTCGCTGAAGCATTGCGAGGAACACCCGGAAACCGTATTTAAGCCCAAAAGCTACTTTACCCACCTCAGCTCGACGCTCGAAGAGGAGAAAAATCATGCCCAACAGGGCGTCTCCGAGCGGTACCAGCGGACGTTCAATAATAAACAATACACGACCATTATCGCCGTAGCTCTCGCCCGTCAGCAGGCGGCGGAAAAAGGCCTCGCGCCGCCACTCACCGCCCTGGCAAAGCGGCGGCTGGGCGAGTCCTACCTGGCCCTGGAAAGGTGGAAAGAGGCGCTCGAAATATTCGACACGCTCGCGGATGTGCCGCCGGAATTGAAAAATTGGTGCCGCGCGCATTTGCATTTGGCAACGGAGTCGGAAGAGCCGCCCGCGGCGTCATGGACCAATGCCACGGACATTGCCAAAGTCGAGCTCGCCTATCAATGCATAGGCAAAAAGCAGTGGGCAGCCGCATTGGCGATTCTGGACTCGATGGGCCGGCGCACGGTGCGCATGAACACGGGCGGAGCATGGGGATTCGCTTTTACGCCGGTGCTGCCGGCGCTCGTCGCCGACCAGTGCCGGGCAAAAGCAGGCCAGTCGAAACAGGTCGATCCCGTGCGGTTTGAGCTCGGCGAAATGCCTTACGTTCGTTTCGAGCCGCCGGGCCCGCGATTTGTCGTGTGCCAGGCAGTTGGCGACGATCTCTGGATGGCGGGCCGCACCCAAATCAAACGGTTCCGTGGGCCGGGACCCTTACTCGTCACCAACGAATGCGAATCGCACGAATTTCAACGCACCACGCAAACGCCTGCCACCGCGCTTTGTGTTGCTCGGGATTATGTCTGGGTCGGGACCGCCGATGATGGGCTGGTCGAATTAGATCGAAAGGCTGGTTCCTGCCGCCGGTTCACCATGGCCAACGGCTTGTTGGTCAATGGCATTTGCTACCTGTACCTGGAGGGCCAAACTCTCTGGATCGGTTACGGCCACGGCGAAAACGGCGCGATGGGAACACTGGATATCGCAACGCACAAATTCTCCGCGTTCACTCCCAACCTGGCTGCCGGCGCGGAGACCAACTCACCATCGCATTTCGAGCTGCCAAAAATTGAGAATCGCTTTGCGGCCCCGCAGCGTCCGGTGATTGCCATGGCCCCGCTGGACAACCAGATGTGTTTTGCCATCGATGGCAAGGGTCTCCAATTGTTTCGGGACGCCGACCGAACCTGGACGATGATTGGCGATCCAACCAACGGCACGAACAATCCCGTCTGGATGAAAACAACGGTGACCGGCCGGCGCCAATGGGGCTGGCTGTTGTTTATGGGCTGGCCGAGCACTCGATACTCGGCATTGGCGTCGGACATGAAGCAAGGTTTGCTGCTGGTGGCAATGCACGAGTCGCTGCAGGACATTCTCAGCAACGAGCACTCTGGGTCCGGGGGATTAATACTCTTCGATTATCGCAAAAATGAGGCGGATTGGCTGCTGAACGGCGATGGTCTGCCCTCAAACGAACTGACGGCCCTGGATGCGGCGGGGAATTTTGCGTGGGCCGGAGGCAGCGGGTTCGTCGCGATTATCGACCTGCCGACACGCAAGGTCGTGCGGGTTGCTTTTGTGTCCGCCAGCCGCATCCAGAAGATCCAGCTCGGCAGCAGATTCGCCTGGATTCAAATCTCCTGCGGCGTCGATTTTTATCCGGACGCCGGCAATGCCCGGACGGGCGTCTACCGTATTGAGCGGGCGGCGGTCGAGCCGAGGGAAACTTCTTTGGCAAGCCACTAGGAGACGGCGTTTCGCGTTCTGGCGCCATTCGGATCAAACATACCTGTTTGGACTTTAGGCGCCCGATTCATATATTGTTCGGTTGTGCAGAACAGTTCCCAAGCGCCGCGCGGCCGCGGCAGCGCGTCGAATCCGACAAACCGGTTCGAGCATCTGACCCTGGAACGCGACGCGGATTGGGATCCCGAGCAGGATCCCGCTCCCCGGACCCGGTTCTTGCGCGATCTCTCGCAATCCATCATCAGCTACAACGACAGCCCGGATATTTCCTTCCGTGCCGGCATCAACCCCTATCGCGGGTGCGAGCATGGTTGCGCGTATTGCTACGCCCGGCCATTCCACGAGTACTTGGGCTTTTCAGCGGGATTGGACTTCGAGACGAATATTGTGGTGAAGGAGACCGCGCCGGAGTTGCTGCGCGCGGAGCTTTCGTCGCCGAAATGGCAGCCGCAGATGCTGGCACTGAGCGGCGTGACGGATTGCTACCAGCCCATCGAACGCAAACTGAAATTGACGCGGGGGTGCCTCGAAGTGCTGGCAGAATTTCGCAATCCGGTCAGCATTATCACCAAGAATTACCTGGTGACGCGCGACCTCGATTTGTTGCGGGAACTGGCGGCCCATCATGCGGTGATGGTGCATCTCTCGATCAATTCGCTCGATGCCGAGCTGGCCCGCCGATTGGAGCCTCGCGCGGGCTCCCCAAAACTGCGCCTCGCGGCGGTGGAAGCGCTCGCCAAAGCGGGTGTCCCGGTGGGCATCCTGCTCGCCCCGGTCATCCCGGCTCTCAACGATCATGAAATGCCCGCAGTGCTGGCCGCCGCGAAAGCAGCCGGCGCCTGCTCGGCCGGCACGGAGGTGCTCCGGCTGCCGTTGACGGTTGCGCCGGTGTTCCAGGAATGGCTGGAACGAAATTTCCCGGAGAAGCGAGACAAAGTCCTGGGCCGAATCCGCGCCGTCCGCAGCGGCAAACTCAATGATGCCCGGTTCGGCTCGCGCATGCGCGGCGAAGGGATTTTCGCCGATCAAATCTCGAAAATGTTCCACATTGCGCGCCGGCGCGCCGGATTGCCCGAAGCGGGACCGGAATTATCAATCGCTTCGTTTCGCCGGCCAACTGCGCCGCAGATGGAGCTGACTTTATAGCCTGGAAGCCAAGTCCAGCTCCATGAATACCGCACAGGAACTTGGGTTGTGGTAATAGGGAGCGGTCCGGCGGAAGCCGAGTGATTCATACAGGCCGATGGCTTCCTTCATCGTTCCCAAAGTGTCGAGACGCATTCGTTGATAGCCGATTTCGCGCGCCGCATTGATAACCGTTCGCGCCAACCTTCTGCCAACGCCCTGCCCACGATGCGCCGGGCGAACGTACAGCCGTTTCATTTCACATGCGCCCTCTTCGATCGGGCGCAGCGCCACACAACCGGCCAGGGCATCCCCTTGTTTCGCCAGGAACAATCGGCCTTCCGGCGGGGCGTAACGGCCGGGCAGTTCGGCCAGTTCCTGGTTAAAGTTTTGAAAGCAAAGGTCTACCTCGATTGAGGCGGCGTATTCAAGGAACAGCTCGCGGACGGCCGGCAGGAGGCTGGATTCGTGAGCAGGTATCAACTGCACATCGGGAGTGTTCGGAACTGCTGGTTTTGCGGTAGAACGCATTGGAGCCTTTTCTGAGTATTAAGCAGTTATGGCATCGAGCCGGGCTCGAGCGTAACAAAAAAGGGCATAAGAATGCGAGCGGGTTTCATGGATGGCAGAAAAATTGTGGCAGAAATATTTCAAGACAGAAAAATTGGGGACATGAAAATGAGATTGGACTGAAGCGGAGGTTCAACCGCGAATGAACGCGAATTTCTCTATTAGTGTAGTGTCTCGCAAATGGGTGGTATTATTTTTTACAGGAGGCAACGGAGAAAACAGAGTTCATTACTCTGTTCCCTCTGTTTTCTCCTGTTCAAATAACTCCAGTTGTTTGTGAGACATTACATTAGCGTCTGTTAGCGTTTGAATCCTTCGCAGTTTGCGAGCAGGTTCGACTATGCAGTGCAGCGCGTGGCGATTCAGAAGCTGGCAGGAGAATTTTACGACAGCAGATGAACTTCCCCTCACCCCAACCCTCTCCCGCAGCCGGAACGATGCAGTTGTCTTAGGGGAGCGCGCCCCCCACGGGCGCAGCCAAACCGCGCCCACGCCCGTTGTATCCTATAGGCCCAACCTAACCAAAAAGTGAGTAGAAAATAAGAAGCGGGAAATCCGTTTGCGGAGGCGCCAACCCCTGCGCCCGA
>CAZUVM010000021.1:0-9537 GCA_964623885.1 uncultured Verrucomicrobiota bacterium | reverse complement strand
GACTGGCGCGCATTATCGGACAATGCGCTGGTTGGTTCGCCGCCACGTGGTTAGGGATTTCTATGGCCAAGTGGTTGGAGTGGCACCTGCGGCACCATCTCTTCTATGAAACCAGGAAAGATCGCAAAAATTTTTACGAATTGCTCGCAGCTAAATCGTGCCTCTTAGGTTGACGCGTATGCGCTTCAGCGGGGTGTAACGGCGGCTTATGATTTCTGTCGGAACCGTTTCTAACGGTTTCCCTCCTTGCGTTCACAGCCGCGAGCATTTACACCGGTCGCTTATGTCTTTACATTCATACTCCCGCGTTTGGTTGCATGCGGTTTGGGGCACATTGGAACGTAGACCCATGTTGAATAAAACGGCTGCGGTACGAGTGTCTAGTTTTCTGTATCAGTACTCTTCCGAAAAGGGCATTTACATGAAACTTAATTACGTAAATTCAGACCACGTACATGTTCTGGTGGACTTACCTACTAATCTAACGGTCGAAGAGCTCATGCATCTTCTCAAGGGCGCTTCGTCGCACTGGATCAACGAGAACAACCTTTCGCGATTCAAATTTGCCTGGGGGTCGTGGCTATGGTGTGTTTTCGGTTTCACACTCTGGGCTTACGAAAGTGACCAAGTACGTCGCTGGGCAGGAAGATCACCGTCGCAAGCGCAGTTTTTCAGAGGAGGTGCGTATGCTGGTTGAGCGGTACGGACTCGAATGCCACAAAAAGGATTGAAACCGTTGGAAACGGTTTCATCACTACGGCCGACGTCGGTACACCCCGCTGAAGCGGGGTGTTAATGGGTTCGCGCTAGCCTTGCGCTGAAGAGGCGTTGAAGCGGAGGTTCCAACGAGACCGAAGGGGCACGGTGCTAAACCGGGTTGAAGCGGTTTGCGCAGCGCAGCCTGGGGTCGGCGCAATTTGCAATTTTCAATTGGGAGTTTTCAATCTACATTCGGTCCGGCATTAGGGAATACATGCGGGTTATGAAGAATACAGCGGCGCGCGCGACGACGCAGGCCCCTCCTGAACACGCCGACGCGGTGAGCCGTCACCTGGGCGGGCGGGTGAAGCATCTGCGTAGCGCGCGGGGGTGGTCGCTCGAGGCGCTGGCGAACGCCAGTGGCGTGAGCCGCTCGATGCTGAGCCAAATCGAGCGCGAACAGGCGAACCCGACTTTGGCCGTCACGTTGCGGATTGCGCGGGCGTTTGGCCTGACCTTGGGCGAATTGCTCGAACTGCCGGGCGCGGCTTCGTCGGTGGTGGTCATACGCGCGGACGACCACGCCTATCATTACCGGTCGGACAAGGATTGCCAAATCCGGACACTGTCGCCTTTGAACCTGGAGAAGGACGTGGAGTTTTACGAAGTGCGACTGCAGTCCGGCGGGGCCCTGCGCAGCTCGCCTCATTTCGAGGGCACGCGCGAGTTTTTGACACTGCAAAAAGGGCGGCTCCGGATCGAATCGGCCGGCGATGCCGAGGAGCTGAACGCAGGTGACTCGGCCAGCTACCGGGCGGACGTGCCGCATGCGCTGGTAAATATCGGCAAGACGGAAGCGGTGGCGTTTTTGATTGTGATTTATAGGTAGGGGCGGTGGTGGAAAATACGCAGCGGTTGCGCGGCCGTGAGTTCCACAGCAACCGCCCATAACGAGCAAAGATGACCATTCGTGGCTAGCCGTAGTCACCGGAAGCGCAGCCGATAGAATCCTGATCCTGAGCCGATTTGGTTTATAGTACATGGTGACACATTGCCGCCGGGCACATCTGACCACGAGCCGCTCGGCGCCTCTGCCTCCTGTAATACTCCCCCGCCGGCCCAACTCAGAATAATCGCTGTGCCATTGCTGACGAGCTCCAGCTTGGGAAAACTAATCGTTACGGTAAAATCACCGACGGCGCCGTTACCAACAGCATCGACCGCGAGACAATGTACCAGGGTGGTGGTTCCAGGGGCAAAAAGCGTTCCTGATTTGGGCGTGCAGATCGGGGTCGGGGCATTCGTGCAGTTGTCGTCCGCCATAGGCGCATAGGTGACCGGAACGTTTGTCCAAGAGGTGATCGCGATGTTCGTTGGCATCCGCAGCGTCAGGCACGTGTTCGAAAAACACGGACTTACCAGAATCCGGACGGCTTCCCCCACGTCAGCGCTAGGAACGCTCGGCGTCCATGCGCCAGCCGAGTAAGTGAAGACGCTGAAATTCGAACCGTTCCAACGTTGAAACTGGGAGCCTTCCTGAGGCAGTAAGCCTGTGATGTTCTCGAAGTTGCCTACATCGTTGGTTTGGCGGCTCAGGTAATAATAATGTCCGCAACCGCAAGGGAACGCTAACGGCAAAGCGGGGATGTTGGATGTCCCATTGAAAACAACCTGGAAAGGGTAGCTCAGGTCCAGCAGTGCTGCGTCGCCGGGTTCCAACGTCACGCTACTAACATCACAGGGCGTGACGGTATCAAAATAATACCAGGTGTAGTCGCCGCTGAGGTCACATGTTTCGCAGTAGTAAAAGGTTTGCGGCGGAGCACAGCTATCCTTCCTGTAAATTGTGACGAACGTGCCATCAGGCAACCCACGCCCAGGAAAAACATTCGAGATGCAATTTCCGCCGGTACAGTTCAATTGGTTGGCAACTAGGCTAGGGCCTGCAGGGAGTGTCAGCGTGTATGCAACAAGCCTCGCTTGGGCGAGAACCTGCCACACGATTGGAATCAAGCAGATGGCCCCGAGACGACTCCTTGTTTTCCACCTTATCATGAAACGAGAATAGATTAGTGATGGTTAATATCAAGCGAAATGGGAGCGCGAGGACCTGTCCCGCCAAAGCGCCTGCGCGTCACGTCGTCCACCGGTCCCGTTGAGCGCTGGAGTACGGGGCAGGATTAGAGATTAAAGCGGGCGACGAGAACGAGGAGGATTACGATTACGATTAAGAGAAGATGAAAGGGGCAGAAGGGAGGCGGGCAGTGATTTGACAAGGCACAAAATCGGTACAAATTGCTTTATGCAGTATTCAGATAGTCTTATGAGGTTTGCAGACGGGGATTTCATCCAGGACCTTAAGCCGGTGCTGGGCCAGGAACCGTTGCAGGCGCCGGCGGTGTCGGCTGGAACCGGCGACGAGTCGTTGCTGGATGCCTATTCGCAGGCGGTGGTGCGCGCGGCGGATGCGGTGGGCCCGTCGGTTGTAAATGTTGAAGTGCGCGGGCGCGACGGGCAGCGTCGCGGCAGCGGCTCCGGATTTATCATTACGCCAGACGGCTTTGTCCTGACGAACAGCCACGTGGTGCACGGAGCGGATCGGATCGAGGTGATTCTCGCGGATGGGCGGCGTCCGGATGCGCATTTAGTGAGCGAGGACCCGGACACCGATCTAGCGGTGCTCCGGATTTATGCGCCACAACTGCGGCCGGTGCAGCTTGGCGATTCCAAAAACGTGCGAGTCGGCCAGGTGGCGATTGCGATTGGCAATCCGTATGGGTTTCAATGCACAGTCACCGCAGGGGTTGTAAGCGCTCTCGGGCGATCCTTTCGGGCGAGCACCGGAAGGCTGATCGACGACATCCTGCAAACGGATGCCGCGCTGAATCCCGGCAACTCCGGAGGACCGCTGGTGAATTCGCGCGGCGAAGTGATCGGCGTGAACACGGCGGTGATCCTGCCGGCGCAGGGGATTTGTTTTGCGATCGGAATCGACACGGCGAAACACGCGGCTGCGTGGCTGATCAAGGAAGGCAAGATCCGGCGTAGCTACATTGGTGTAGGTGGACAGAACGTGCCTCTCCATCGGCGGCTGGTGCGCTTTCATCAGTTGTCCGCTGCCAGTGGAGTACTCGTGATTTCTGTTGCGCCGGGTGGGCCGGCGGCGCGCGCCGGGCTGCGCGAAGGCGACGTGATGGTGGCCTTTAAAGGGGAACCCATCCCGACTATCGATAAGCTGCACAAGTTGCTGACTGGGGAACAGATTGGGGTCGAGTCGCCGCTGACGGTGCTGCGGGGGACCGAGAAGTTGGACCTGCAGCTCAGGCCGGCGGAGTCGGAAAGCTGAGAGTTAGTCGGGCGTATCGCTCGCGTCTTACGCAGAGCCTCCTCTCCCCTGACCCTCTCCTCCTGAGGAGGAGAGGGAGAACGCATCGAGCGCCTTCCGAAAAGTCTCTTACACCATAATAGAGTCGCTTTGCGATACCGGTAAGGAGAAGGGGAAGACGGATTACGATTACGATTACGAGTGGGAGTAGATGGGGACGCCGCCCCGGCGTCCCTACCAGTCATCAGAAAGGGAAGACGGATTGGTGGAACAGAATTGGGGAGATTAAGATTACGAGTGGGGATTAAGAGGGGGAGTAGTTTGGGACGCCGGGACGGCGTCCCTACCAGCCGCGTCCTTACCAACGTTCTTAGACTTTACCGATCCACTTGCGATCCTCCCAGACGGCTTTGAGTGAAGTGAGGTTGCGTCGGTCGAAAACATGTTTGGCCGCGGAGACGAGTTTGCCGCGCTTCAAGTCGTGCCAGGCATCGCTCGCGTTGATGGCAACGAACTGAAGCACGCTGGGGTCGCGGTAGCAGTCGATCATGCACCGGGTGCAGCCGTCGCGGATCAGCTTGGAGGAATCGAACTCGTAAATGCTGCACATGGGTTTCTCCCAGAAATGGCAGCGATAGAGGTTGAGGTTCCAATCGAGGTAAAAGTATTTGTGGCCGCCCAGGCAGCCGAACTTCTCCGGCTCACGTCGCAAATGCCGCTGCATTTCGCTGAGCGATTCCGCCGGATTCACGACGGGGAACCCGCTGCGCCTTTTCATTTGTTTGATGCGCTCGAACACCTTGATCAGCTCTTCGGTCTTGTAATTAACGAGCGATGAATCGCTGAAGCTAAGGTAGCTCGAGGCGAGGCTGGTCAGGGGATAACTGAATGTGCAGCTTTTGAAGCCGAGCCGGGTCAGGAATTCCGGAAGCTTCTCGTAATCGTCGATTAGTTTGCTGGCGGTGACGCTTGCAGTGGTTTGGATTCCGAGTTCAGCGAAAACTTCATTGGCCCTTTGGATCTTGCGGCAGACGTCGGGGAGCCCGCGATTTTTTTCGTGCTTGGCCACGTCGTGTGCGTCGATCGACATGATGACGCTGCTCAATCCGTCGGAGGCCAACTCGCGCATGTTCTGGTCGGTCCAAAGCGAGCCGTTGGTGCAGACCATGGGATGGATGCCGCGCTCGGCGGCATACCGAGTCATGGCGCGGAGGTCTTTGTGGACCAGCGGTTCACCGCCGACAAAGAGGAGATAGCCGATGTGGTTTTTGACGCAGATGTCGATCACGTCCCGTGCCTGGGGCAGCGTGACGCTGCGGCGCTGGCGCGGATCAAAACGGTCGACGGCGAACCCGCAGAAATCGCACTTGGCGTTGCAGATATTGGTGATGGCGAATTGGAGGTAGCCGGGGCCGCCATGGGCGAGCACGTCGCGCAACAACTGAAAGCTGCTGGCTCTGGGCCGGACCACGGGTGGCAATTGGTCCGGCGGAGAACTCGCCGCAACAGGCGCGGCTGTGTCGCTCGTACGAGATAGCGTGACGGAACTCATGCTGGTAAACTCGCGTATATTGCCGGGAAATCCAGTGGGTTCCAAGCAGAAATGCCACAGCGGTCTCTTATTGTTGCACAACTTTGTAGAACCGAGAGCGATAATTGGTCGCGGAGGTATCGAGAAACTGGATCACACCATTGGTAGGCGGATTGGTGTAGATCGGTACCCAGGTGACGAGATTCGTGGAGGCGGAGATCGTGGTGGTCCCCAGGCTGTTGGTGCCATTCAATTGCAACAACAGGCCGCTGCCGCTTAAGGTTTCCCCGATCAAAGGCACGATCTGGAATCCGGCGCTGATGGTCGCAGTCAACCCCGGGCTGGTCGCGCGGAGACTCTTGGCGCCGATAATGTTGATGCTCAAATCGGCGAAGCTGGCCTTGCCTGAGGCATCGGTGCTTTGGGTGAGCGTGCCGCTCAAAACACCCAAACCGCTGTTCAAGTTGACCGTGATGGGAACCCCGTTAGTGGGCAGAGGATTGCCGCCCGGATCTTCCACCTGTACCACAACAGGCGCGAGGATTTGGGTGATGAGTTTGCCGCTGGCAGGCTGAGTAGTGAAAGCCAACTTGTTGATGCTCGTGACCGAAAATGTAAACGTGCCGGCGCCGTAGGTGGTTTGCCACAGCGCCGCCGGAGGAAGGATGTAATTCGTGAACGCTCCGGTGTAAGAGCCATAAGTGAGCACGTTAAAAGAATTACCGTAGGACGGCACGAAGCCATTAAGCCACAGCACGCCGGCGGTTCCGCCAAGGTTGGCCGCGCCGTAAATGCTCATGATCCCATAGCTGGAAGGACTGCTCAGGCCGAACATCAACGTTCCGCCATTGAGGTTTATCCCAGCGCCAAAGTTAATGTTGCCATGCAAGGCGGTGATGGTTCCTTCATTAGTCACAGCGATAGAGATGTACGTTATGCCGGTGCGTGAAGATTTGCGCAAATTGCCAAGATTATGGAAGTAAGCCTGGCCGCCAAAATTGTCGAACATGACCGCGTCACTTTGGATATCCCACAACCCGCCGGCGAGATTCTCAATTAGGCCGGTGTGGGCCCCGCCATTGGCTACATCGATGGTGCCCGTGTTGGTCCAGGTGACGGTGCCCGCATTGGTCAACGGGCCATAGAAGTACAGGGTGGTAGTCGGGGCAATATTCAGAATCCCGTTCGTAGCGACGGTCAACGGCCCGTCAATGGCTCCGTTGTTCAGGTTGAACACACCGGTCACGGTATTGGTCCCCGCTAAAGTGGCACCCGCGATCGTCAAGTTGGTAATCGTGCCGGCTTGAAACGCCGGTCCCAGGTACACAGTCCCGCCAGCCAATGCCAGATTGGGGATCGCGTCCGACAACAAGGTCAGGTAGCTGGAGCCGGAGAATTCGACCGTGCCCGGCCCGTATATGCCCACCGGCACAGAGTTAGTAAAGTAGCCCCCGTAGAAATTGAGGGTCGCTCCCAATCCGGCCGTGAAGTTTCCGGCGAGCGTTCCGCCGCCGCCGAAATCCAAGGTCCCTTGCAACCCGGTGACGCTGCCCGAATTGTAAAGAGGGATTACGATATAGCTACTGCCAGCCTGCGCTGATTTGCGCAAGGTGCCCGCATTGCGAAAATACGCGGTGGTGCCAGCATTATTATACATCTGGTGATCGCTTTGGATGTCCCATAAGCCGCCGGCCTGGTTTTCGATCAAACCACCATAGCCGCCGCCGTTATTATTGAGCACGTCGATATCGCAAGAGTTGGTCCATATCACAGTTCCGGCGTTGGTGAGCGGCGCTTCCAAAAGCAAAGTCGTCGTTCCGTTCAGGTTCAAGCGACCGCTGCTGGCAACCGTCAGCGGCCCCAGGACCGTCCCGTTGTTCCAGTTCAATGTGCCGCTCACGGTGTTGGTCCCGGTGAGCGTTGCCCCGTTGATCGTCAAATTCGTAATCGTCCCGCCCTGAAACGAAGGTCCGAGGAACACCGTGCCGCCCGCCAGCGGCAAGTTAGGAATGGCGTCCGAAAGCAAAAAGAGGTCGGCGCTTCCTGCCATCTGAATGAGTCCTGGCCCGTTAATTGCGACCGGCCCAGAATTCGTAAAATTCCCTCCAGTGAATCCAATGGCCGCCCCGGCTGCCGCGCTAAAAGTCCCGGCCAGCGTGCCACCACCAGAGAAATTCAGGGTTCCTTGCAGACCGGTAACGCTGCCGGAATTATAAAATGGGATCTCGATATAACTCGTGCTGGCCAACCCCGATTTGCGCAGCATCCCCGCATTGCGGAAAAACGCAGTGGTACCTGCGTTATTATACAACTGGCGATCGCTTTGGATATCCCACAGAGCGCCGGCCAAATTCTCGATTAGACCGGCATAGCCGCCGCCGTTGTTATTGAGCACGTCGATATCGCCGGAGTTGGTCCAGACCACCGTGCCGGCATTAGTCAGCGGCCCCTGCAATGGCAGCGTTGTTGTTCCGCTGATGGTCATACGAGCGTTGCCAGCAACCGTTAACGGCCCAAGAATTGTCCCGTTATTCCAATTGAACGCGCCGCTCACCGCATTGCTCCCTGCCAGCGCCGCTCCGCTAATCGTCAGGTTCGTGATACTCCCGCCCTGAAACGAAGGGCCGAGGAAAACGGTGCCGCCGGCCAGGGCCAGATTGGGAATTGCGTCTGAGAGCAAGGTCAGATTTCCGGAGGTCGTCAGGGCAACCGTGCCCGGGCCAAAAATTCCCGCGGGCACCGTATTGGTGAAGTAGCCGGCGTAGAACGCAACGACCGCACCGGCCGAGGCGGCGTAACTCCCGGCGACATTGCCCCCACCGCCGAGGTTGAGTGTTCCCTGCAATCCGGTGATGCTGCCGGAATTGTAAACGGGGATTTGGATGTAAGTCGCGCCGGACTGTCCGGATTTTCGCAATGTGCCGGCATTGCGAAAATAAGCCAGCGTGCCGGCGTTGTTAAACATTGACTGATCGTTCTGAATATCCCACAAGGCGCCGGCCAGGTTCTCGATCAGGCTGGCATAAGGGCTGCCGTTATTGTTAAGCACGTCCAAAGCGCAGGCGTTGCTCCAGGTGACGGTGCCGGCATTTGTAAGCGGGTTTTCCAGAAACAGCGTGGTGGTCGCATTGATGTTCATCACCGCGTTGCTGGCGATGGTGAGGGCGGCCCCGCTTAAGATCCCGCCGGACCAATTGAGCTGGCCATAAATCGTCACCGGCGCTGTCAGATTGATGGTTCCGTTGGTGAGGTTGACGATGTCGTTCGTGGTCGGGACCCCAGCCGGAGCCCAGTTATTGGCGTTATACCAGTCCGAGTTTACCGCCCCAATCCACGTGCGGTTGATTTGCGCTGACGCAATCGTCACGCTCAACCAGAGACCAAGCATCACTTCGGACCATGCCGCGCATCGATGAGCGGTCGCGGAGCGAAATCGTGTCGGCGTCTTATAGCGGTCGGTCTGGCGACTTCCCGGCACGCGTTCCTGGAGCGGACGCAGGCAAGACGTCAAACGCCAGCCCCATAGTAAAGGCGTCTTCATGAAGCGATTGGATCGATCAACCATACCACAGGAACCTGATCTTAACCAGCTTGCTATAGGGTGTCGTATAGCAGGTGCGAAGATTATTGCAGAGAGGTGAAGGGCACAGGGCGGCAATGCCGCAACCGAAAGTCGGGGCGCGGGACGTCCCGGCCCGCAGCGGGTGGATAATGTAATGAGCTTAGACCGTGTTTGGAGAATGGTGAAGTCGAGCCGGAGTACCGGCCGCTGCCAGCGGGGACCGCTCGCGGTCCGCCGGCGTTTTCCAAACACGCTAAGGGCTCAGTTCGCTTCGCGGCTGCTGCGGGCCGGGATGTCCCGCACTGCTGTCCAATTAAGGAGCTTTAAATTTTGCGTAAGCATCAGGACTGCGCTGGGGTTACACCCATCGGGGTGTGTCTTCGATTGAAATTTCTAAGGTGTGTAATCTCCGGCGATGTT
>CAZUVM010000020.1:0-11901 GCA_964623885.1 uncultured Verrucomicrobiota bacterium | reverse complement strand
ATCCACTCCTGCCAATTGTTCATCCCATCACCGTCAGCGTCCGCAAAATCCGCCGAGCCGTCCGTGGGCAAACCATAGTACTGCAACCATGCGTACGAGATGGCCGAGGTCGGAGTTTGAAACTCAAAGCATCCGACATCGACCGCACCTCCCACAACACGCGAGTGGCCATCCAGATCGGTTGCGCTAAGGACAGCTAAATTCCTCCCGGCATTGACGCAGGGCGAGGTTGACGCCAGATGGAAATCCCTGACCCCCACGAATCCCGGCCCATTCCTGAAATTGCCATAGCCGCTCGCCGGCAGCGGCCACGTACACGAGGAATCAAAAAACGTGCCGATGTAGTTGGAGGCTCCGCTGGTGTCATAGACGATGCAATTGGTCGCCACGCAGTACAGCGCGCCTGCCACAGGCCCGCTCCAGGCACCGACGTTGTTGAGAACCGTGCAATTGTTGAGCACTGAATATGCCGCGCCGCTGCCGCTGTTGCGCAACAGCAGCGAACTGTTCACCACCGCGCCCGTGATGCCGGTGCACAAGTTGTTGCTAATCCAGCAATTATTGACGGTCCCTCCAGCAATCGCGGCCACGTTTCCATCGCCCTGGCAGCCGCCGATGATGCAGTTCGTCACCACGCAACTGCCATCCGGGCACCAGATGCCGGGGCCAGTGGCGTCCGGTCCAGTTGTCACTCCATTGGCGGTCCCGCCGCTCGCGAGCCAAAGCCCGGAAACCGATGCGCCGTTGGCAAGGTACAAACACCGGTAGCTCGGCTGCCCTGAGAAAAGGCCGTAGGTTCCAGCGATCATCGCGTGCGCCGGGCCGTTGAGACTTTGCAGAAGCACCGCGTTGGTTATCGCCACACAATTGCTCACCGTCCCCTGCACCACACGCCCGGCACCCGTATACCTGCCATCGGCCACCAGCACCGTGTCACCAGAACTGGCCACGTCTACCGCGTTCTGGATCCCCTTTGCCGCCGTGCTCCAATCCAAATACGGCGCCACCGGGTTGGTGCTGCTGATGTTCACGTAGTGGACCGCCGCCCAGCCTTCCAAGCTAGCCCCCGCCAGAGTCGCGCCTAGGACAAACACCACCGCGCGGCCGATACGACGCAACCCATTTAATCTTAATAACGAAGTCATATATGTGGCTTCTGGCTGATCGATTTATGCGCGTACAACCGGTGCTCGCCATCCTGATAAACGATTCTATAATCAGTCCGCAGCAGATCCTGAAAAGGTGGTTCTCGCCCGTTGTTTCGCAGCAGAATCAAACCAGGCTTGTAGTCCACCAAATCCTTGGTCATCCGGTCGTACGTCATCTCACCCGCCCAAAACCGTTTGAGCACCACCACTGCCAGATCCGGCGGCATTGGGATTCCGGCGTGGAAAGAATAAATCGGTTCGTCGGTGTACATCCACTGCGTGAACGGCTTGAACTTCGCCGTCTCCTGGAGTACCAGCGAATTGTAGATTTGAGGTGAGTTCCTGATGTTGGACATCTCGAATAAAACCCGCGTCACCATGCAGGCCGCTGCTGCCGCCACAAAGAGCGCAAGTGCATAGCCGGCGACTGCTCGCCCGTGGCGCGGCTGTGCCTGGTGGTATACTTTGTGATTTCGCGAAGCTGGCAGAGCTCGGTGGCTGGTGTACCCTACAACAGTCATGCTCAGCTCTTTCAACCACCCGAGCCCCGCGGACAGCCGCGTGTTCCGAATTACGAAATCGGTTATCGTACTGAACCCCAGCGCCGCGCACCAACAGAGCGGGATGGCAATGTGCACATAATAGTAGGGCCACCAGGGCCGATGCAGGCCAAAAAGGGTGAGGGCGAGAGCAAGCCAGAAAACTGGGATAATCGCGTCAGCAGACACCCGCCGGTCAGCTTTTCTGTCTCGCAATACGGATCTGATGCAGCCTGCTACGCCAACGAGCGCCGGAATGGTGAGATCCCAATTCTTTAAAAGCGCGGACCAATGGAATGGCCGGTCGGCTGGTGAGCCATAGGCGAGGTTCTTCGTTCCACCGAAATGCGAGGCCCAGGTCTGACTGAAGTGGGTAAGATAGGCACCCCGGTCGACGAGAACGTCGAGCGACACGAATGTCGCCGCCGTTGTCACCAGTAGAAGGAGCATGTCGGTGATCCAAGCCCGTATCGCAGCTATGCGAGTATCGCTCACGCGACCTGGGACGTGTGCGCTTCGCGTATTCCAGGCGTCGTGGCCGACCAACGTTGCCAGAGCGGCAACAGCCAGCAGGTACATCGGCACCAACTTCACGAGGAGGGCGGTGCCGAACAGCATCCCGGCGAGCGACACACGCAGCCACTTGCTCGACCTCCTCTCTGAGGTCAATAGGACTAAACCCGCGAGGGCTGGAGCCATGGCTGGGATTTCGAGCATACAGGAGGCGCTCAGCTCGACGAACCCCGGCGATGACATACACAGTACGGCTGCAAGCCACGCGGCGGATGACCCAATCTGCCGTCGCGTTAACACGAGCACACACGCCAGAACCAGGGGCGTTGCAAGGAGCGTTGGAATCCGTGCAGCAACGATCGATGAGCCGATCCAGCTTGCCACAACTCCGACCAGCAAGGTATGGAGTGGCGGTTGGTCGTTCCAGATGTCGGTGTAAAGCTCGCAGCCATGCTGGCGCAGGGTTACTTTAGCGAGCTCGATACCTTCATCCGCGCCGATCTCGACGGTCGTGGTCAGAAAGCTTACAATCCCTGTGAATGCGAGGCAGAGCGCAATTATGGCTAAAAGCCTGGTAGGACATCGAGGTTGCTGCCGGACAGCCGGCTCGTGTGGGTGCGCCTCGCGAATTATTCCAGGCTTTGCATCCACGCTGATCTTTGGTTCAGTCTGCCTGCGTCTCTTTGTCGCCCGGACGTCTCGGCAGTGCTCCATGCACGGGGCCAGCTTGGGCGCGGAGAGGTTCACGCAGAAGGTAGTGCGGGTCTTGTACCGCCAATAGGTTTAAGCTGCTGTCTGGCTGAACTAAGCGCACCGTGGCAATTACACGCGGGCTTCCTCCTTCGATCTTTGCCCATGTCACGGTGTATAACGGCACGAACTGGCTGCCAATCTCCCACGCGTCCACCGAGAGTGTGCAGTCATGGTCCAAGGCGTCTACATCTGCATTGAGCGCCCGCATCCAGCGCGCCGCGATAGTGTAAGCGGAATTGGTGTTTTCCTGATTCCTCGGCCAAAGCCACCTTGCCTTTATCCGTGCAAAGTAGTGCAATTCATCGATCGTTGAAAGGTTCTGTTGGATCCACGAAAGCTTGTTACCTACTAAGGCCCCATAAACGAAGTTGCCCGTGCGGATGGTACCGAATTCCTTCCAGCGCTCGCTTATCAAAGGTGGGGCGATATATATTTTTTTCAGATCAGTAGCCTTGATTGGACTTGCATCCTGTAGCGAGAGCCGGCGGCGTGCCCAATCAGCCTCTTCCAGCATGCGCTCGAGCGCCGCGCTTTTGTAAGCCGTGCTAATATATCGCAAGTTGCAAATCGGCGCTTCGTTGCTCGGGCATAGAAGCTCGTCCGCATTCGGAACACTCAGGACTGGCCCGAGGAGGTACCTATCGTCTACCTCAAAGTGCAGCAGCCTGCGGTCTGGCTCGACAAGAAGCACCGCGGCGCGAGTCTGATAGCCATCGTCACGAGTCGTGATGGGCCCAGCCGGGTTCGCGGCTGCTTGCCTCCAACGTACCGAGAACACTGGTAGGTAATGGCGTCCGTGACGCATAGTTGTGATCTGAACCGAGCACTCCCTTTCGAGTGCGGCAACGTCGACATTTCCCGCCGTCAACCAGTTTGTCGCGAGAGTGTAGGCGAGGTTCGTTTCCATTACCGCGACCTGGTCGCCATAACGCTGCTCGACTAGGGCAATGCAGTCGGCTTGGGCTGTTGGAGTGCACGTGATCGAGCACAGCTTGTTATTCTCCGAAGCTGTGTACACGTAGTTCGACGTTGTAAGCGTTCCGAACATCCCTTCGGCGACCGACCACGCGGGGGGCTGAATGAAGCTCTCGACCAGGTCGTATTGGGTTATGGGAGTTTTCTCGTTTAATCCCAGATTTTTTGCTTTGCGATTTGCCTCATCGAGCAGAACCTGCAGTGCGGCTCGACGGTAAGCATCCGTGGTAAACCGCAGGAGCCGGAGCCTAAGCGCCTGATCCTGAGGGTCAGGTCTCATCTGGCCGTACCCTTCGC
The DNA here is from genome assembly GCA_964623885.1 of uncultured Verrucomicrobiota bacterium. GTDB lineage: Bacteria > Verrucomicrobiota > Verrucomicrobiia > Limisphaerales > UBA8199 > CAZUVM01. Next base: position 7,676 of record CAZUVM010000020.1, on the reverse strand, counting down.
ACGCAAGGCCGGCCGTGAGGGCCATTACTATCGTAATCAGGCGATGAGCCACAGCTTAGGGGAATTGCTCGGTGTAACCAGTACGCTTTAGGCCCCCGAACCCCCGAATATCTAGGCGCGCATTCCTGTCAAGACTAGACGGTCCGAAATGGACCGGCAGCTGGGTGCCGTCGCTTGTCCGCGGCTTTTGGATTTCCACCATGATTCTGTAGATTGCCACTTGATTCATCCAGTTGGCGGATAGGTATTCAAGCGCGTAGCTCCACTGCATCCATTCTAAGGAGCTCTCGGCGCCGCCACCGAAGCCTTTGTAGCCAATGAGAGCTTGTGCATAGCTCGGGTCCCTGCGGATATCGTCCAGCAGGTCGGTGGGGCTACCATCTATCACTCCGAATGCCCGGGCCCAATCCACGCTCGCGGTGTTGCAGCCCCACAGGAAAACGAACCGGAACGGGTGCTGTCGGTGCAGTGTGTCATCCTCGTCGTAGTAGTTGCCGAGTACCGCCCCAACGTCGTCAGCACACATTCCGACCGTCCCCCAGATATTACCCATCCATTGAGGGGTTCCATGGCCTGTGAAAAAAAGGTTTCGTGTATCACCGCCGCTCGGGGATGTCCACTTCAAGTCATTCATCAGCACATCGATCCAGTCATTGTCGGGGATATACCCCGGGTCGCCGCCGAGGCCGCCGTAGCTTGGGCGATTGAATGCAGACGGATACTCGGGACCCTGAAGTGCTCCGTTGGCATTGGCGTAGGGGTTGAGCAAATTGTCAACCACATGCAACTGCATCATCGGTTCAATTCCATTACGATAGTCCTCAAAATCCACCGTAAAGGCGATCGTAAACCTCCCTTCCGGTACCACTGGCAGGCTTGGCCGCTTCTCCAGTGGCTCAGCGTGTGTCTCTGTCGCCCCAGGCGCGTACGTGACGTTGAAGACTGCTTTTGCAGAGGTCCCCTGGTATGAAGTTGCGTCCCAGGTTTCGTGGATAATCCCGTCTGATGTGCTGCCTGGAATTGTGAGAAAGGCCTGCGTTCCAGGAGCGGCGGACGGATTATACAACGAGATTATATACGTCGCAGATGAGACTTGCAACTTAGCATACAAATCACCACTGTTGTAGAAATCGGTATAGCGTGGGTCGAACCGTAAGAGGTTGGGTGCAACCATTGCCGTCAGGGGACCAGTGGCAGAAAGCACTGCGGGCCGCAGCGCGTCCTGAGGAGTCCCGCCTCGGGTCCAGAGTTTGACGCCGTAGAAGTGGGTCCCCCCGTCGCTGAACGTAGTGTTCCACCTTACCTTGCACTTCCCTAAATTTGTCGTGTCGGCGCTTCTAAAAATGCCGTACTCGTCTGGCGGCTGTCCGTCGACGTCAAACTCGACGGATACTCCTATATTCGTAAGTGAGTTGTAGTCCATGTCAAGAATATAAGCCGCAACGTCGGGCCCCTTGCCTGAATCGACTGGGGTAAGAACCAGCGGGTTTCCAGAGTCGAAGGGTTGCATCCCGAGAGCTCGCTTCATGCGGCCAACAATCCCGTCGCCGGAGAGGTCCTGGTCATCATAAACTGGGCTTAGTGAGTCGGGATTTTGAGGGTCATTGTATGACCAATCTGTCTCGCCGAGGTTGTTATGAGAGCCATCCCCAAGCGCATTTTCAACAAAATCCGGGATACCGTCTCCATCCGTGTCCCTCAGTTGACTGCTACCTTCTGAAGCAGTTGCAACATAATGCGCGCCGATGTTGACCATGTGCCCTGGCGTGGTTTCCTCGCCTTCCTTCAATTGATCCGGGCGCGTCGTGTAGTGATACAAACCTGCGGCGGACGCAGTCCGGCTGCCATGGCCGTAGGTGGGGTATAGCACATAGGGCAAGTAGAGGTCGCCCAGCGGACCACTCGCATAAGGGATCGGGCCGCCGGGTATGATTTGGTCGTCGGGACCATCGACACTCGAATCGACAATTTTAAGCCGGGCGAATTGGGATGCCAGCGTCTGGTAGGGAGTTGTGTAGTTGCCCAAGTCCGAGGAACTCAGCTCGAGATAAGCGTTGTAGTCATGGGTAAGCGGCAGTGTCGTGTCTTCCTCTTTGGTGTCCTGCTCGAATGCAATCTGGTCAAAGAGGTTGTCCTTGAAAATCCAAGCGCTTCCGTCGGAATTGGCGGCCGACTCGACCCTAACGGCGGCCGTGCGGAAAGTGTTATTATAAGCCTGGAAACTCAGATCCAGCGTGTGCGGCCACTGTATCTCTTCGCCGAACGGATCCAGGTTCACATCCGCCCTATCGAACACGTTATTGAACCAGTTATACGCGCCCGTGGCCCACCAGGTCACGGTTTGGTCGCTGGGCAGCCCGACGAAGACCGCCCCGCCACTGACCAGGCAGTCCCGCAGGTTCCAGTAAGCGACGCTGTCGGTAGTCAGAAAGAAATTCGGCACCCATGGGTCCCAGCCCGACCGGAAGTGGGAGTCCTCCGGAGGGAGGTAGAAATTGCAAAACCGGAAACTCAGCGAGGGTGGGTTGCCGCCCGGGCCGGAACCGGCGGCGAAAGTGGCGATGCCGCACGGAGCCCAATCGCCGTCATAAACCGGGTTCGGGAGCGGTTCCGCCGCGTGGGTGATGGTCGGTTCCTGGACGTACTTGATCGAGGTGTAGGTGATCGGTTTGACGGGACTGCCCTCGCTCACGAATGATGCGCCGCCGCCAACGAGAAATCCCGCGGCGTAGTTCAAAACGCCGATGCTGGTTCCCGGCAAGACCGTGATCCTCGCTCCATCGGCCCCGAAATCGCTCACGACGTAATCCATCGCATCGTAATAATAGCCCAGATCCGGCGGGCCAGTGGCGTACCGGGGAATCTGCGGAGAGAGCATCATCTCGCCGGTGACGTGCATGCTCCAACCGTAACCCCAAAGCAGCAGCGGCGGGGTGGTGGTTTTGCCAGCAAGCCCTCCGACTAAGTCCGGGTACAGGTTTACGCCCTGTCCCCTGAAGCCAGAACCATCACTGAGATAATATCCACCGTACCACGACGGTTGAAACGGGAGGTTGCTGTCGGCCGGCACCACGGGACTGAAGCCGAAGCTGCCATCCGAGCACCCGTAGAATCCGTTGTTCTGTCCACCGATTGGTGTGCCGTCGGAGAATGACGCAGCTCGGGACACAATCGAATTGACGAAGTTGTAATTGCCCTGGTAGTTGCCCCATACGACCTGGTACGCACAGGCGTCGATGGTGCAGTTGTTAAAGGTCCACGTGCCGCTGCCACCGGCAACCGCGGTGTAGCAGGGTGCCGACATGAGGCAATTGTTTAGCGTAATGTAAACCGACGGCGTCCAGCCGCTGCCGCCGTCGTCTCCCGAGCCGCCACCCCCGGACGCGGCTGTTAGCCCGACCACCTGGCAGCAGGCAACAAATTGAGAGTTGGCCACCAGCGCCGACGTGTCGCCTTGTGCGTCGAAATGGATGGCCTCCTGCGCCCCGAGAAAACGCATGTCATGCAGCGACCAACTACCTGAGCCATAGCAATACAGCGCGGGCGCTGCGGCATTGAAATAGTCTCCAAGATCGTAATTGACCTCATCGCCGATGCTATCGTCCTGGCCTCCGGTGAAGAACGCCGGATCGCAGGCTGTCGTTTTGCAGTTCGCTCCAGTTTCAAGGACGATGCTCGTGCTACGATCCCCAGGAAACTTGAACACAGCGCTCTCAAACGTCGCGTTTCCATTGCAATAAAAATTGTCCTTCACGTAGTAGGTAACGTTTTTCTGAAAGGTATAGTCAGCGTTAAACGTGCCCCCTATGTTCATCCAATAGTCAATCACGAAGCCGCTGCGAGCGGAAGCGTTTACGCTCGCCAACTCCTGAGGTTGCGGCCGCTTCGCTGCCAGATCGCCGCTTCCGATGCGGCGGAGCTTGGCGTAAAGCGTTTGCGGTTTTTGCGCATTGCGGAATACCGAGGCCTGGCCGGGAGCGGAGGCCGCCGGCAACATCGCCAAGAATGTTTTCACGCTGGGGTATTCCACGCCCTCAACGATGAACCTGCGCCCGTCCTGCGTGGCGACCATCTGCTTGGCCACGACGGCACACGCCCGATTGGTCAGGCTGTACCCCGTCATTCCTGTATAGGCGCGCCCCGCACCAAACACCGCATCGCCGAACGCTAGCACCTCATCCATGAGGTCTGGAGTGACCATTCGCGCGCGGACTGCCGCGGATTTCTCGACGCGGAGAGGACGTGTCATCCGCTCGGGATCGGGCGCGTCAAACAGCTCAGTGACAACCTGGATGCACGTGGTTTTCGGTGGAAATCCCCAGTCAGCCGGATTCAAGCGCCGGGTCAGCACGACATCCTGGTGGAGGGCGCCGCGTTCAATAGTGTAAACGACATCGGCACTCAGTCCGGCCGGGCTCCCCTGAACGGGCGCGAAACAATTCTGGTAAAGCACCTTGTTGCTCTGGATCAGGAGGCCCTGGCAATCGGTGATTCCGGCTATAACGGCCGAGTTTCCGCTGGCGGCGTCATAAAGCGCAATAGCCACTGGCGTCGAGCTGAGGATCATCGGGCCGTTTGTGGTTGGCATCGTGACGGTCACAGCCCGGTCTGAGTTTAGATTCGCGTTCAAGTGTGTATTGTGAACGACCCGCGACGCGGAGAAACCGTCACCGGTAGCCACGAAAGTTGGGTCGCTCCGAGCCCATTGCGAGCCGTCCCAGTAGTTCATACCCGTGCCGATTTCCATGACCTTCCGACCGCGGGCCGTCACTGGTGCGTTAGTAGGAGCAACGGCATAGGTACGCCAATGAGGGCCGACATCAGTGAGCACTCGCTGCATCTGGGCACGGGCATGCAGGTTCGTTAGCGAAGGCGACATCCAGGGCCGAGGGGGCGCTCCACTTCCTGCTAGCGCCGGGGATAATAGCGCTGGACTTGCCGCCGAACTGCCAGACCCGCTCCAACCGGGTCCGACGGCACCTGCGCTTTGCTGGCGCCACTGTTGTATGGCAGTGTTCAGCGCCTGTCTTGCGGCGTCCGGGCCGAGCGCGGACTGTGGAGTATCCGCTACCGGCGAATCGATCGTATAGAGAAATGCTGCGGCCAGCAGACCCTGCAGCGTTAGCAGAAAAAGAATCGCGAAAACCCTTGAACTCCTCATAAGAAACCTCCCGGATTTGTGCCGCGCAGGTGCCCGCGGCCGAGGCGTGGACCTTTAGTCGTCGCTCCGCACTGACGCAACCCGCATTCCCGCTTGCCCCCAAAGGTGCTCATAACCCAAATAAACCCACTAAATAGGAAAGCGCCTTTACCTTGTGAAGGTTTTTAATCACCCAGAAGGCAGTCTAACGCAAGAAACTTCTTTCGACTAAAAGACGATTTCATCCTGACTGATATGAGAGTGGCGGACACACAATAAGCACTTATCAGCACTGGGTCTGCAACACTCACCTAGCACAGAGTGTTCTCCTCAAAGAGCGACCTGTCTCAGCAAGCGTTCTGTGCCTGCGCCAGTCAGACGCCTGAGCACCTCGACCTAGCTCAACAACTTAAGTCTTGCCAGATACCCTTAAATACTTCGATTGATTACGCCGACCCCGAATCAGCTTGTCCTTTCCCCTTCTCTTCACGCTTCATCCTCGTAGCTGCCAACTCCTCAACGTAAGCCGCCGCTGCTGCCTTGCTCACATACCGTTTGAACACCTCCGAAAACTCATCGTGCAGGTAGCCTTTCGCCGATTGCTCGCCAATCCAAACCGTCTTGGGCTTTACTCCATAGGGCCGTAGCATCTGCGCCAGCCACAGTTCCGTGACCTCTTTTCCTTTGCGCATGGCCGTCCACGGGCGATCCGTTGTGCTGTTTAACCACGCCACTATGTCGCGGCTGAACACCCGCCTCCCGCCTTCCTTCGGCGCCGCGATCCCGGCCTTCTCCTGGTCCGACCCTCCAACTGCGAACGCCACCATCACGTCCAGCAGCAGCGATCCAATCGGGTTCTCCTCCTGCGCGATCGCTGTCAACCCCAGCGCCGCGTCCCTTGCTTTGGCCGGCCAGTCCCCGCCCGCCAGGTCTGCTACCGCAAATAACGGTTCCCATATGTCGCACGCCCGGTCGTTCAGGTCCTCCGGAAACGACGGTTCCGCTTTCCGAATCTCCTCTGCCCGATCCAGCACAAACCGCGCGCCTGCGCCGCAGGTCTGTTCCATCCAGCTTCCTCGGCCGCTCGCGATTCTCCCGCCACATCTTGCGCTGCATCGATACGACAATGCATGGGCGCCAGTGTATCCGTAAATGCGCGGCGCACATCGCTTTGCGTCTTGCGCCGCGAATTTCTGCGCCCATACTATTGGATTTTAACTAATCATTTATGCGCTCCGACACTATCAAGAAAGGCTTTGAACGCGCGCCACACCGCTCATTATTGCGGGCCACCGGTTCCATCGAATCCGAAGCGGATTGGGACAAGCCCTTCATTGCCATTTGCAATAGCTATACCGATTGCATCCCCGGTCACGCGCACCTGAACGAAGTCGGGCTGCTGGTCAAACGTTTGGTGCGCGAAGCGGGCGGAGTGCCGTTCATTTTTAACACGATTGGAGTCGACGACGGTATCGCCATGGGACATGGCGGAATGAAATACTCGCTGCCGTCGCGGGAGCTGATCGCCGACTGCGTTGAGTCGATGGTCAAAGCGCATTGTTTTGACGGGATGGTTTGCATTCCGAACTGCGATAAAATTGTTCCCGGCATGATGATGGCAACCATGCGGCTGAACATTCCGACCGTGTTCGTGAGCGGCGGGCCAATGGCGGCGGGCGTTGCCCAGCAGGACGGTAATGGCGAATTGCCGGCGCATTTGCGACCGGCGACCCAAAAGTCCGACCTGATTTCCGTGTTCAAGGGCGTAGGTGAGCTGCAGACGGGCAGGATCTCCGAAGCCGATCTTAAAAAGCTGGAACAGAACGCGTGCCCGACTTGCGGTTCCTGTTCGGGCATGTTCACCGCTAACTCGATGAATTGCCTGTGCGAAGCGCTGGGCATTGCCTTGCCTGGTAACGGCACGATTCTAGCCGTTTCGAAAGAGCGCGAGGCGCTCTACGATCGCGCCGCGCGCGCGATTATCCAGCTCGTGAAAGACGATATAAAGCCGCGCGACATCGCCACCGTTGAAGCGTTCGACAACGCAATCGCGCTGGACGTGGCCATGGGTGGGTCGACCAATACGATCCTGCACACACTGGCGATCGCGCGCGAGGCCGGCATCGATTATGACATTAAGCGCATCGACGCTATCTCGCGTCGAGTGCCCTGCCTGTGCAAAGTCTCGCCCTCGTCGAACTATCACGTGCAAGACGTGCATCGCGCCGGCGGTATCCACACGATCCTGGGCGAGCTTAAGCGAATGGGGGCGTTGACGCTCACCTGCAAAACCGTTACCGGTCATACTATCGGCGAGAATATTGACGAATGGGACGTTCGCTCCGAGAAATCCACCGCTTGGGCCCGGACTGCGCGCGTCTCAGGTTGCTCTGCCCTGGTCCTCGACCCTAACGATAAGCTCGGCCCGGCCGCCCGGACCAATAATGGGAACCTGGCGCCCAAACCGTTGCTGTTCTTCCCCGCCGATCCCCGCGCCATCACGCTCTGGCGCCTGGCCTCTGCGTTCAATAACGCC